>NZ_JBRFPI010000136.1:0-10526 GCF_053579595.1 Cellvibrio sp. | reverse complement strand
CGGGTCAGGAATATTATCGAGCAGGCTGCGCAGATGTTGTTCGCGCGCGCGCAGTGCTGTTTGCGATTCCTGTAATTGCTCCTGGGTTTGCTGGCGCTGCACCACTTCATTAAGCAGCCAGTCATTGGCTTTGCGCAACGCTTGTGTATGCGATAAAACCTCTGCTTCAAGACGTGTCTGGTTTTCACGCAAGAGTTCATCGTGCTCCTGACGCGTGCGGATATACGCGGTTAACAGACCTATCAGTGTCAAACCTATCGCGAGTACTGAAAATTGTAACCAACTGGGTTGATACCAGGGGCGCGGATCGAGTTGTGCGGCGAGTGTAATCTCGCGTGCAGCACTAGCAAGGCGTTGCGCTTCACTGTGTTCGATATACCCGAGTGCCGAGACCAGAAAAAATACTAGCCCCACACCGGCACACAATAATAAAAATGCCTGCGCATGGGTATTCTGGCGAATGCGCGGAATTAATAACCACGCAAATAATGCAGTCACAATCAACATGCCGACGCTATCGCCCATCCACCAAAATGCCCAGGTTTTTCCCAGCTCACCAGCAGGCACAATGCCGAGCGCATTCAGTGTGTAGGCACCAATACTGGAAGCGATAAGAGCACAGAAAAAAATGCTGGCGATAAAAATCAGCGTGCGGCGCAAATTAACTAACAGGTTGCGGCTTAATAAACCACTGTTGATGCGTGCGATAATGACGGCCTGCAACATATCGCCACCAGCAATAAGTGCAGCAGCTCCCCAGTGGGTATAACTGCGACCAATAAGAGGATCAAAATGTAAAAATTGTGTGGCGAAAAAGGCACCTAAAAAAAGTCCTGGCAACACGCGCAGGCCAAATAACAAAAACCCAAACAATGCCAAGCCTGCTGCTGGCCAAACCAAAGAGACCTGTGAGGTCAGCGAACTCCAGGCCATCCCGAATTGAACCAATAAAAAATAAACCACCGCAAAACCCAGGTTTAGCAGTGGCAATTTAGCGAATAGATAAAGCGATTTACGGGAGAGCTTTAGCACCGGCACACACCTTGTGAAGGTCAGTCGTTAATTACGACAAGCATTTTTCCAGCGCCTGATAATTCATTTCTTCCGGGCGATGGTGATGATAGCCCTGCCCCCAGCTCACCCCGAGTTTATGCAACTGCGCGGCGACTTCTGCGGTCTCGACAAACTCGGCAATCACTTCTTTGCCGAGCGATGTAGCCATTTCCGCAATGGATTTCACCATCGCATAGTGCGCGGTATCAGTGTCCATATCGCGCACAAAAATACCGTCGATTTTTATTTTGTCGAACGCGAGCTGATGTAAATAGGCGTAGGAGGCAAAACCGCTGCCGAAATCATCCAGCGCAAAATGACAACCCAATTCGCGCAGGGTTTGCATAAACTGCCGCGCAGAATCGAGATTGACGATTGCCTGGGTTTCGGTAATTTCAAAGCAGAATTTATGTGCAGGCAAATTGTAGGTGGTAAAACTATTGATAATAAATTGTGCAAACTGTGGTTCGCGAATGGAAATGGCAGACAGATTAATGGAGACCATATCCAACCGCTCCAGCAATTGCGGGTGTTGGGCAAATAAATTCAAGGTATATCCCACAATCCATTTATCCAACTCAGGGATTAAATGCAAACGCTCAGCCGGGCCGATAAATTCCCCCGGTGAAATCATGCGTTGGTGAGTTGCATCCCATAATCGTATTAACACTTCCAATCGGTATTGTGGTTTGGCGTTACCCGTACTAGCGGGTAAAAATTCGATCATCTGGAACCAGGCGCGGAATAACTGGTTGTGCACCGCATCGACCAAACGCGATGCCCAGTTGATATTATCTTTATGCAGGTTGCTGCGCTTGGCTGCTTCCTCGTAACTGAAAATGCCTCCGCGCGCGTCGCGCTTGGCAACAAAAATGACTTCATCGGCGGCGAGCATCACTTGATCATAGCTCACCATAATGCGGGTCAGCGGCACAGTGGCGATTGAGGCCGCAAGTTTGAATTGGCGGTCCTCCCATTGGAAATTGAATTGCTCCAGATGTTTTAAAATACTTTGTGCAAGCGCAAGGCCTTTATCACCTTCATCGCAATAGGTCACTACTGCAAACCTATCGCCGCCCAACCGGGCAAAAAAATCGTTGCGCGTTAATAATCCGGCGATGCTGTCGGAGAACTGCCGCAGTAATTCATCGCCAGCAATGCAACCGCAACTCTCATTAACCAAACGGAAACGGTCAATATCGATCAATAAAAACGAGGCGCTGATGTCTTGCACCTGGATACGGGCAAGTAGTTCAGATACATGGGCTTCAAGGGCATTGCGGTTGTGCAGGCGGGTGACAAAATCGTGGGTGGCGAGGTAGTTGAGGCGGTCTTGCATATAGCGCCGCTCGTTGATCTCCTCGCGCAGCTGGCGGTTGGCAATAGTGAGTTCAGCGGTGCGTTCGCGCACCTTGCCTTCCAATTCGCGGTTAAAGGATTTCAGTTCCGCCAACATCATCTGGCGTTCAAGCTGGTGGCGCACGCGCGAGCGCACTTCGTCGGCATTGATCGGTTTAGTGATGTAGTCGGCGCCGCCGACACGGAAGCCCTGGCTGATATCGTCGGCGCGGGCGGTGACAAAAATAATCGGGATTTCGGTGGTGGCCAGTTCGGCCTTGAGACGGGTACAGACTTCAAAGCCGTTCATATCCGGCATCATTACATCGAGCAGGATCAGGTCTGGCAGGCGCCGCGCGGCCAGCTCCAGGGCGCGTTCGCCGGAGGTGGCGACAATCAATTGGCAATCCAAATCCTCAAGAATTCCACTGAGGACATCCAGATTTTCGGGGGTATCATCGACCAGCAGGATACGCGTCGAACTCGACATGACAATAAAGTCCTTAACTATTGTTGTCATCCGATAATAGCAGACGCTAAAAGAATAGCTACGCGCCGGTTATGAAGATTTGTTAGGGTAAATCATAACCAATGATATTGATGATCTAAGCGTCAAGGTGGTGCACATACCAAGCACTGATTTAATGCCCCCAACCTATTTCCTAAACCAGAGTGCAGCCACACCAATCGCCGCCAACACAATAGTCGAGGGTGAGACATCGGTCGCGATCCAATCGCGCAGCACGGCAGAACCTTGCAAGTCCTGATACAAGAAATAACCGGCCGCACCAAAGGCGAGTAATGCGATAAGTTTGCGTCGCCCGCGATGTTGGCGAAGGTTGCGATGGGCAACATCCGCTTCCAACGCATCCAATTTTTGCGCGATGAGCGGCACCTGTTGCAGGCTGTTGAAGATAAGGTCCGGCACTTGCGGGAATTTTTCCATCCATTCGGGGGCGTAGCGTTTGAGTTCACCCCAGAGGGATTTGGGATGGAAGCGGTTTTTCAACCAGCGCTCAAGGAAGGGGTGGGCCGTTACCCAAAGATCCAGATCAGGATAAAGTTGGCGGCCGAGGCCTTCGATATTGAGTAAGGTTTTTTGCAGCAACACGAGTTGCGGCTGCACTTCCATTTCAAATCGGCGCGCGGTGCGGAATAAACTGAGCAGCACATTGGCGAAGGAAATGTCCTTGAGCGGCTTGGCAAAGATGGGTTCGCAGACGGTGCGCACTGCCGCTTCCAATTCTTCTACCCGTACCGTCTTGGGCACCCAACCACTTTGTACGTGCAACTCAGCCACTTGACGGTAATCGCGGCGAAACATCGCCAACAAATTGCGCGCTAAATAGTATTGGTCTTCACGCGTGAGCGAGCCGACGATTGCCATATCCACCGCGATGTACTGCGGCAGCTGCGGATTTTTTCGCGACACAAAAATATTGCCGGGGTGCATATCGGCATGGAAAAAATTGTGCTCGAACACCTGGGTGAAAAAAATCTCCACGCCGCGCTCGGCGAGTTTTTTCATGTCGGTATTCTGCGCGGTCAATGCATTTACATCCGTTACTGGAATACCATAAATGCGCTCCATCACCAAAACATTAGCGCGTGTGTAATCCCAGTAAATTTCCGGCACATACAGCAGCGCGGAATTTAAAAAGTTGCGGCGCAATTGTGAGGCATTGGCAGCTTCACGCTGCAAATCCAGCTCATCAAAAATGGTGGTGCGATAATCCTGCACAATTTCCACCGGGTGCAAGCGCTTGCCATCGAGCGTATTTTTTTCAACCCAGCGCGCGACCAGCAGTAACAGCTCAACATCCTGCGCGATAATATTTTCAATGCCGGGGCGCACAACTTTGATGACGACCTCACGCCCATCTTTCAACACCGCCGTATGCACCTGTGCGACTGATGCAGATGCCAGTGGTGCATGATCATAGCTGGCAAAAATATCACTGACCTTTGCACCCAGTGAGGCTTCTACTATGCGTTGGAATTCTTCGTTCGGGAAAGGCGCTACGTTGTCCTGCAGGTGATTGAGTTCCCGCACTATATCGTCGGGAACCAGATCCGGGCGGGTAGACAGCAGCTGGCCGAATTTTACAAAGATTGGCCCCAAATCTTCACAGGCGCGACGCAGGCATTCACCGCGCGACATTTTTTCACCACTGGCAGAAAGTGGCTGGGGAAACAGTTTGAAAAAGAATAATAAAATGCGCGCGGCAAGTGGTAAGTTTGCGGGCAGCAATTGATCAAGGCGATAACGTGCAAATACGCGCAGGATTTTTAATAAGCGGAAAAAAACAATCACGGATTTGATTTCTCTTTAATGGTTTTTTCTATTAATGATCGTTTCAACACGCGCCGCTGCGCGATCAACCGCCAAACGCAGGTCATCAACCTGGCGATAAAAATCCTCCAGCTCAGGTTTGCTTGGCAGGGCTTTTAATTCTTCAGTCAGAAATTCGCTGGTCAACCGCTGTGCGCTCTGCGCGCGATCTTTCGCCCAGCCGAATTTTGCGCGGATGAGTTGCGCCGCTTGATGGCCAACAATATCGCCGGTGAATTGACTGAGCATTTCTTCCCAATCAATATCGAGATTTTTCACCAGGCGTTGTAGGTCGGCGAGCAAACTTAAATCGCCCATCACCGTGACGCCACTGTCTTTTAAATTGTGGATTTCCGTTTGCGACAATTGGGCTAAGGCCAAGAGTGAGCCGGTGATGCGCGTGTCCACATCGCCATCCCAATTGCCCATCAAGCGCAGTTCGTCATCCATCGGCATGATAAAAAACTGCAGCGCGGGCGCGGTGATTTGCACGGCGAGAATTTTGCCTTCCAACTGCGCAAGGCCGATGCGCGTGGCGGGGTCGTAACGCAGCGCGGCGTTTAGCATTTTTTCGGCGCTAGCGAGCGCTGCGATGGTTAAGGTGTTGGCCATTAAGGTTTGATGCCTTTGTGCAGCGCGACTATGCCGCCGGTCATATTGTGGAATTCGGTGCGCACAAATCCGGCGTTATCCATCATCTCTTTGAGGGTTTGCTGATCCGGATGCATGCGGATCGATTCGGCGAGGTAGCGATAGCTCTCGGCATCGTTGGTCACCAGCTTGCCCATAAACGGCAGTACTTTGAAGGAATAGGTATCGTAAATTTTGCTGAGTATTTCGCTTTGCGGTTTGGAGAACTCGAGCACCAACAAACGGCCGCCCGGTTTCAACACACGCAACATGGAACGCAGCGCCATGTCTTTATCGGTCACGTTGCGCAAACCGAAAGCGATGGTAATGCAATCGAAGGAGTTATCGGGAAAGGGCAGAAATTGCGCATCGCACTGGGCGAAATTGATATTGCCGGCAATGCCGCGATCGGTCAGGCGGTCGCGCCCCACGCCGAGCATGGACGCGTTGATATCGGCGAGCACGACTTGCCCATTGCTGCCGACGAGCTTGGCGAATTGATAACTTAAATCACCGGTGCCACCCGCGATATCCAATACTTTATGCCCGGCGCGCACGCCCGAAGCTTCAATGGTGAAACGCTTCCACAGGCGATGAATGCCTGCCGACATCAAATCATTCATCACATCGTATTTGGCGGCGACTGAGTGAAAGACCTCGGCGACACGTTCGGCTTTTTCTTCAACAGGCACTTCCTGAAAGCCAAAGTGGGTGGTTTTTTTATCGTTCATAGTGGAATCCAAAGGCAGGCAACCCAAGCGGGCAGGGTGGCGGCATTGTACTGGCATTGGGTGGACATTGCACAGCGGCACTTGGCGGGGGAAGAAGGTCGAATCCAAGCGCCAAAGCAAAGATTTTGATAGTTTTTCAGCTGTCGTTGCGTAAAATCCCCGCCATTACCGAATCACATCCACTGGCCATCACATTTACGACAGCGGAGGAAGGAACAACCTATGCGCGCCCTCGGATTTATCATCGCACTCCCCTGCGCACTGCTCATCGCCAGCACCAGCCAGGCCAACGAACTCAAAGCGTTCACTACCGATGGCTGCTCACTCTGGATTGACGGTACACCGGAAAACCCCAACCTTTGGCGCCACTGCTGCGTTGCCCACGACCTGGATTATTGGAAAGGCGGTAGTGAGGAGGAGCGCAAAGAATCCGACGAGCGCATCCAGGCCTGCGTCAAAGCAGCACAAGGCCCGGGCATGGCCAACTACATTTACAACAATGTGCGCTGGGGCGGCAGCCCTTATTGGATGAACCACTACCGCTGGGGCTACGGCTGGAATTATTTCGACGGTCTCTGGCCGCGCGGTTATAAAGTCCCCAGCGCGGCGGAGCAACAACTGATTGACCAGGCCATGCCCGCTGCGCTCAAAGTGGTAGCGGAGGATGCGTTAAAAAATCCACCTGTTTCCTCCACGGCCTCCAGTAATAGCCATAGCAGTAACGCTAGCAGCCTATCGAATGACGCATCCCCCGCCAAATAAATACCAAGGATGCATTTAAACCCTTCCTGCGTGCAGTACCGCACAAATATTCATCGCACCGAATGTTTGAATAGCTTCGTCACCGGGTAAGAATGACCCGGTAATTCCTATTGCTCACATTATCGGGACTAATCCCCAAGGATCTCGCTATGCAAACGATTCTGCGTTGGGCCCTGCGCTGTTTAGCCACTACAACTCTCGTCATTTCTCTGCCCGCATCTGCCTATTTACAATTTACCTATACCAGTCAGCCGCTGCCGCTTACATCCTACTTGGTGGACGGCTGGCCCTATGAGTTGGATGAACCACTACCACCCCTCGCATTCAACCTTTCTTTTACTGCTCCCGAGCAGGATCTATCGCTGCATCCACTAACGCATTTTGTTGGGGAGAACTTTACCTTCAACCTGATTTCTCCCGACGCTGACGCCATCATTTACTACCCTATCGATATCAAGCCATCATCTTACGGCCACGTAAGCCTCAACCAAGAAGGCGAAGTTGCAGGCTGGAATTTGATGCTGCAAATGACCGAGCTGATTACCCCGGAAACCGACATGCTTTTTTACGAATTGAATGACCACCAAATCCGGGTCACTTCCAGCAGTGAGGCGGGAGATCAGCTCACCCTTCGCTTTCACCCAACGTTATGGCGTGGATATTGGTTGCAGCTCGCCCAACTCGAAATCACCCATGCCGATACCAGTAGCGGCCATTGGACAGTGGAGAAATTCTCGGTGCCAGAGCCTCATCTGGCTGGACTGTTGTTGACCGGCTTACTGGTGCTGCTTTGGTCAAGACAGCGAGGCCTGAGACGCATTGGGCAAGGATAAACCCGTGAATTATCGACGCTTAACAAAAGGGCATGAAACAAATGCACCAAAATATGTTTGAAATCCCCTAACTAGATTACAATTGCGCCCCCGGACATAGGCCGGGGAGCAGTTTTACTGTAACAGCGCCTGGCTATTCTTGGCCTACCCTTCAGGTACGCCAGCCAGACGATTCACACCACCCAGAGGCGGTCACGTCGGCAAGTGTTAACTCCAGCCAACTCTATATTGGAGACCCCATGAAATTTCGTTTTCCCATTGTCATCATTGACGAAGACTTTCGCTCCGAGAATACCTCGGGTTTAGGCATACGCGCGCTCGCGGACGCCATCGAAAAAGAAAGCTGGGAGGTAGTTGGTGTTACCAGCTACGGTGACCTGTCGCAATTTGCGCAGCAACAATCGCGCGCCTCTGCGTTTATTTTGTCGATCGACGATGAAGAATTTGGTAGCGGCTCGCTCGAAGAGACCGACCATGCGCTTAAATCCCTGCGCGCCTTTGTGGAAGAGATCCGCTACAAAAACGCCGACATCCCGATTTATCTGTACGGCGAAACCCGCACCTCGCGCCATATCCCCAACGATATCCTGCGTGAGCTGCACGGCTTCATTCATATGTTTGAAGATACGCCGGAGTTTGTGGCGCGCCACATTATCCGCGAAGCCAAATCCTACCTCGATGGTTTGGCACCACCGTTTTTCCGCGCGCTGGTCCACTACGCGCAAGACGGTTCTTATTCCTGGCACTGCCCCGGCCACTCCGGCGGCGTGGCCTTTTTGAAATCGCCTATCGGCCAGATGTTCCACCAGTTCTTTGGTGAAAATATGCTGCGCGCCGACGTATGTAACGCGGTGGAAGAACTCGGCCAATTGCTCGACCACACCGGCCCAATCGCCGCGTCCGAGCGCAATGCCGCGCGCATCTTCAATGCCGACCACTGTTACTTCGTCACCAACGGTACGTCCACATCGAACAAAATGGTGTGGCACTCTACTGTGGCGCCAGGCGATATCGTTGTCGTTGACCGCAACTGCCATAAATCGATTTTGCACTCGATTATTATGTGCGGCGCGATTCCGGTATTCCTGATGCCGACGCGCAACAACCTCGGCATTATCGGCCCAATTCCGCTGGAAGAATTCACACCGGAAAGTATCGCCCGCAAGATCGAAGCAAACCCCTTTGCGCGCGAAGCCGTAAACAAAAAACCGCGCATCCTCACTATTACCCAATCGACTTACGACGGTGTGCTCTACAACGTAGAGACACTGAAAAATATGCTCGACGGTAAAATCGATACGTTGCACTTCGACGAAGCCTGGTTGCCGCACGCCACTTTCCATGAGTTCTACAAAGACATGCACGCGATTGGCAAAGATCGCCCGCGCGCAAAAGAGTCGATGATTTTCTCTACCCAATCCACACACAAATTGCTCGCCGGTTTATCGCAAGCATCGCAAGTGTTGGTGCGTGAATCCGAGAAAGTAAAACTCGATCAGGATGCATTTAATGAAGCCTATTTGATGCACACCTCCACCTCGCCGCAATATTCAATCATCGCCTCATGTGATATCGCCGCCGCGATGATGGAAGCACCTGGCGGTCACGCACTGGTAGAAGAATCGATTTTTGAAGCGCTGGATTTCCGCCGCGCCATGAAAAAAGTGGACGAAGAATGGGGCCAGGATTGGTGGTTCCAGGTCTGGGGGCCGGAAGAGTTTGCTGAAGAAGGCATTGGCACCCGCGAAGACTGGGTACTGCGCAGCGATGACAACTGGCATGGCTTCGGCAAACTCGCGCCGAACTTCAACATGCTCGACCCGATCAAAGCCACCATCGTTAACCCAGGCTTGTCGGTGAATGGCCAATTCACCGATACCGGTATCCCTGCATCGATCGTCACTAAATATCTGGCAGAGAACGGCGTAATTATCGAGAAGTGCGGCCTCTATTCCTTCTTCATTATGTTCACCATCGGCATCACCAAAGGCCGCTGGAATACTCTCGTAGCCGCGCTGCAACAATTTAAAGACGATTACGACAAGAACCAGCCGATGTGGCGGATCATGCCGGAATTCGCACAAGCGAATCCGCGCTACGAGCGCATGGGCCTGCGCGATCTTTGCCAACAAATCCACGACTTCTACAAAGCTTATGACGTTGCCCGCTTGACGACCGAAATGTACCTGTCCGATATGCAACCGGCGATGAAACCTTCAGATGCGTTCGCAAAAATGGCGCACCGCGAAATCGAACGCGTGCCCATTAACGAATTGGAAGGCCGTATCACCTCGATTTTGTTAACGCCCTATCCACCGGGAATCCCGCTGTTGATTCCAGGCGAGCGCTTTAACAAAACCATCGTCGATTATTTAAAATTCGCGCGCGATTTTAACGAGCGTTTCCCCGGCTTCGAGACGGATGTCCATGGCTTGGTAAAACGTGAAGTGGATGGCAAACGCGATTATTTTGTTGACTGCGTAAAACAATAAAGCCCGGGTTCATCAACTCGATGCTATAAAGAGAGGCCATCCCGCGCAAGTGGGGTGGCTTTTTTGTAGGCTTTCAGAAAGCCAAAAAAATCACAACCAAACAGGGAAATATTATGCGTGTTCATTGGTCTTCATGGTGTGCTGTTGCTTTGTTGAGTGTATTGCTCGGCGCTTGCGATAAATCCACCCCCGAGCAAAACAACAAACCGGCAACCGATGCGGCGGCCGCCGCTGAGGCTATCTCGCCGAGTTGGGAAGCGCACATTGCGGATTACCCCAAGCGTTGGATTGCTGCTGAAGCACCCATGTACATTCGTTTCACCCATCCGGTGATTAGCGAAGCGGAAGTGAATAC
>NZ_JBRFPI010000135.1:0-10539 GCF_053579595.1 Cellvibrio sp. | reverse complement strand
CCAGGCGCAGGGTTTCAAGGCGGTTGCCCAGTTCTGCGGCTATAGAGGCATTGGTCATGGTATAAAAGTTCATAATAGGTATTTTTGTACCTTTTGTATCAATTTTATTGATTTAAAGGTTAACTTATACCCTTTGTTTTAAATAATCAATATTTAGGTAAATTATTATCCTTAATGTTAAAAAAATGATTTATTGGGTATAAATATATCCTTTATTTTGTTTTAACTAAAAAAGCATTTTTTATGAGAAAAAAAGATAAATCAAGAAGCGACAGAGCTTGATTTGAGACAAGCATTTTATTGTTTTTAGGCCTAATCTTAAGTTTGGCAAAAAAATAAACATCACCGATAAATGCCAAAACAAGCAAAAAAAAGTGCGGTATCCGGGAGCATTAAGGTGAGGATTGGTCAACAACCCTAGCGTCACGCTAACAACAGCGGTATCAACTATGCGCACCAAAAATTCTTTTGTATCAACCACTGAAATAGACACAAGTGCCACCGAGCTTGCTGCCGAGTCAGTAGCAAGATGGCGTCAAATTGATGTTGCTTTAACCCCCATCATTGGTCGGCGCGGTATTGTGGCGATCTACAAAAAAGCGCTCAACTTAACCCACGCAGACTTCCCCTGGCTGGCAGCTGTGTCGGAGGACGACACTTCTTTCGATAACTTTACCTCCTTGCAGGCGGCATTGGCGCAACAAACCAGTGCAGTCATTATGGCGGCCAACCTTGCTTTACATCGATCGTTTAACAAACTGCTTGTCAGC
Source organism: Cellvibrio sp. (assembly GCF_053579595.1). NCBI lineage: Bacteria > Pseudomonadati > Pseudomonadota > Gammaproteobacteria > Cellvibrionales > Cellvibrionaceae > Cellvibrio > Cellvibrio sp. Next base: position 9,769 of record NZ_JBRFPI010000135.1, on the reverse strand, counting down.
TTGATTGGCGAGTCACTTAGTGAGCGCCTGTTGCAATCTATCGATGCCTGTTTTCATCGCGAAGCAACACACTTGCATGACGCCGACTTGTTGGCTGAGCGAAAATACGCGTGATACTAGTGTGCTGCATGTTATGTGCTGCGCACTCCTTCGTAAGCCACGCAGTTCATTTATTGCTGGGAAATCACCGATCAGTGGGAGGATTGGTAATACAAAATTTATGCTTTCACCTTCTCTTCTGTGTGCTTCCCCTGTCTATGTTTCATTTGATGTGCAGGCTTTTTTCGGGTTATTTTGCAGATTCATTTGACAGCGCTGTCATTAAGTTTTACATTAGTTCCAGTTGATTGAAGTGACCGGATCCAGCCATAGCAATGACTCCGGTTTTGAATGGTTAATGGTCTCTCACCGTCGATGTCTGGTTGATGCATCGACGTCTCCCTCTGCCCTCTGAATTTCAGAGGGCTTTTTTTTGCCTGTTGATTCGATGTTTTTACGGGCAAATCCGCTTTGGCTGGCTAGGTTATTTAGTGCGTAGCTGGCATAATCGACGCCCCGAATTTTCCGGGTTTGACCTCTGCTCCGTGGAGGATAAACCCCGTTTGGCACGCCTGATTAGCCCTGTTTGTCGGATGTGCTGTTCCTGTCAGCTAGAGGATTACCATGAAGCCAGCAGTAAAACCCCGCAATCCCAATTTCTCGTCTGGCCCTTGCAGCAAGCGCCCGGGCTATAGCTTGGATCAGTTAGATATTTCTACTTTAGGCCGTTCACATCGCTCCACAATTGGTAAAGCGGCATTGCAACGTGCCTGCGAAGATACCGCCGAGCTGCTTGGCTTGCCGGAGGGCTATCGTGTTGGTGTTGTGCCTGGCTCAGATACCGGTGCAGTGGAAATGGCAATGTGGTCGCTGTTGGGTGAGCGCGGTGTCGATATTCTGCAGTGGGAGTCCTTTGGTAAAGGTTGGTTGAGCGACGCTACCAAAGAGTTGAAGTTGAGTGTCAATGCACACGAAGCGGATTACGGTCTATTACCCGACTTATCTAAAGTCAATTTCGATAACGATGTGATCTTCACCTGGAACGGCACTACCTCAGGTGTAAAAGTTCCCAATAGCGATTGGATCCCGTCTGATCGTAAAGGCCTGACTATTTGCGATGCGACCTCGGCGGTATTCGCCATGGATATGCCTTGGGAAAAGCTGGATGTGATCACTTACAGTTGGCAAAAAGTGTTGGGCGGCGAAGGTGCACACGGCATGCTGATCCTCAGCCCGCGTGCGGTTGCGCGTTTGGAAACCTACAAGCCATCTTGGCCAATGCCAAAACTGTTCCGCATGACCAGCGGTGGTAAAGTCGTTGAGGGTATCTTTAAAGGCGATACCATCAATACGCCATCTATGTTGGCGGTTGCAGATTATTTGGATGCATTGGATTGGGTGCGTGCAATTGGTGGCGTGAAAGAAACTATCGCCCGTTCCAATGCCAATCTGGCAGTATTGAAAAAATTTGTTGCAGCTAATGATTGGATCGATTTCCTCGCACAAACACCGGAAACACTTTCCAATACCAGCGTATGTTTCACTTTGAAAGCAACACCTGATCAGGTGAAAGCCATGATCAAACTGTTGGATAAAGAAGCAGTGGCCTATGATATTGGCGCCTACCGCGATGCGCCACCTGGCTTGCGCATCTGGTGTGGTGCAACTGTTGATGCCGTTGATCTTGAGGCATTGTTGCCCTGGTTGACCTGGGCTTATGAACAAGCTACAGCAGCATAATGTAATCAATATTTTTTGTGAGGCCGTGTTTATACACGGCCTTTTTGTTAGTGCTCAGAGGATTAAATAGCATGTTCAAAATAAAAACATACAACGCCATTTCTATTAAAGGTTTGAACCGTTTTCCGCGCGAAAACTATGAGGTTGCCAGTGATATTGGCCAGCCTGACGCCTACATCCTACGCAGCCATAAATTGCACGGTGAAGCATTGCCGGAAAGTGTTAAAGCGGTAGCGCGCGCAGGTGCGGGTACCAACAATGTGCCAGTCGATGAATACACCAAAAAAGGTGTTGTAGTATTTAACTCGCCGGGTGCAAATGCGAATGCAGTAAAAGAATTGGTGCTCGCCGGTATGTTGCTCGGCTCGCGCGGCATTTTGCCGGGCATGGAATATGTAAGTACTTTGACGCATATGACCGATGCGGAAGAAATGTCAAAATTGTTGGAGAAGGAAAAATCCAACTTCGCCGGTTTTGAGTTGCAAGGTAAAACTCTGGGCATTGTTGGCTTGGGGGCAATCGGTTCATTGATTGCTGATGCAGCTTTAGCCTTGGGAATGCACGTGGTTGGTTTTGATCCGGCGTTGTCTGTTGAAGCTGCCTGGCGTCTACCGAGCCAGGTTGGCCGTATGGAAAACCTGCAATCATTATTGGCGCGTTCGGACTATATCACCCTGCATGTGCCCGCAATTCCAGCCACTAAAAACCTGATCAATGCCGACACGCTCAAAGTCACCAAAAAAGGTGCGACTTTGTTGAACTTTGCACGCGAAGCAATCGTTGATGCGCACGCTGTGGTGGAAAGTTTGGATGCGGGTCACTTGGGTAAATACATTTGTGATTTCCCCGAACCAATCCTGCTCAACCGCAAAGATGTTTACGCCATGCCGCACATTGGCGCCAGTACTGAAGAAGCGGAAGAGAATTGCGCGATTATGGCTGCCGACCAATTGGTAGATTATCTGGAAAATGGCAATATAAAAAATTCCGTTAACTTTCCTGCAGTATCTATGGATCGTTCCCCTGCGATTGGTTCACGCATCACCTTTTCCAACGAAAATGTGTCTGGTGTATTAGGACATGTGTTGTCAGTCTTGGCCGATCACAAAGTCAACGTGGTGGATATGGTCAACAAAAGCCGTGGCGATGTGGCCTACAACATCATCGATGTTGAACAGGTGCCGTCTGCTGCTGTTGTGGATGCACTTACCAAAGTTGAACATGTAATTGCGGTGCGCGTTATTTAACTCATTTGATTAAATGATGGGGGCAGGGCAGATGTATAAATTGGTCTTCTTTGTCCCCGAGTCTCATCTCGATGTAGTAAAAGCCGCTGTTTTTAAAGTTGGTGCTGGCCGGATTGGCCACTATGAACAATGCTGTTGGCAAGTATTGGGACAAGGGCAGTTTCGTCCGCTCGCTGGTGCTACCCCTTTCATTGGTACACAGGAGCAGCTGGAAGTCTTACCGGAATACCGTGTTGAAATGGTCTGCGCTGATGAGTTGATTGGTGCTGCAGTGTCTGCATTACGCAGGCGTCATCCGTATGAGGAGCCAGCATTTGATGTCTGGCGTTTGGCTGATGTGGAGGTGCGATAGTTTGAGTCATTCGCTGTTTAATGCGCTCTCGCAACACCTCATTCACGACCCTCTGAATCTCGTTGTGCAACCACAAGCTGCCGTTCTGGTGTTGATTAGTTGCGGCGATAACCCTGCAATTCTCTACACCAAGCGTGCCGCACATTTGCGTCAACATCCTGGTGAGGTGTGTTTTCCGGGTGGGATGTGGGAAGCTGGAGATGCCGATTTATTTACTACTGCCTTGCGCGAAACCCACGAAGAAATAGGTTTGCCTGCTACAGAAATGCACCTGCTGGGTCGCTTGCCCCTATCTCACACTCGTGCGGGAACACCTGTTACTCCCTTCGTCGCCAGCTTTAATCCCAGTGTTCCTCTACTCCCGTCTCCCCACGAACTAGAGAGCGTGTTTTGTGTCCCCTTAGTGGCGTTTAAAGACGGCATTCAGGTGCGCGAAGATCAATTTGAGCGCGACGGTCGCGTCTTTAGTGTGCCCGCTTATCATTATAATGGTTACGAGATATGGGGTTTTACCGCAGCGGTAACGGCGCAATTACTGCGCTTGTTGACGCGAATCGCATCCTGAGCGTATTTGCATCATAACTTTCTGTTCTCGAAATGCTAAAAATGAGCATCTATTTGACATAAAAGTCATATCTGCCAATATGTAAAATTATAATTAGATTATCAACCACTGGTAGCTAGTCCTTAGCGGATGTTACCTCCCATTTTTCAGCGGGCTTTTTGCCTGGGTGCTTAAGGATGAACAATTACCAAACGCCCTTGCGCGATATCGATTTCACCCTTTTCGAGTTATTTGATTACGCGAGCCATTGCCGTGCCATAGGCCATGCCTCTTTGGATCGCGAATTGACTGGCGCTTTTTTTGGCGAGGCAGCCCGTTTTGCGGAAGATGTGTTGGCCCCGCTTGGCCCGGTTGGTGATCAACAGGGGTGCAGGTTGGTTGACGGTAAAGTGATAACACCGACAGGCTTTAAAGAAGCCTATCAGCAGTACTGCGATGCCGGTTGGCCTACTTTATCGCGTTCAGTTGCCTATGGGGGGCAGGGCTTGCCGCAATCGCTCGGTGTTATTCTGAGCGAGATCCTTGGCACACCCAATTGGGCGTGGGGAATGTACGCCGGGTTATCCCAAGGAGCTATGCATACCATCGAGACCCACGGCACAGAGCAGCAAAAACTGCAGTATTTGCCCGCGTTAATTTCCGGCCGCTGGACGGGCACTATGTGCCTGACTGAAGCGCAGGCGGGGAGCGATCTGGGGTTGTTGCGCACCCGCGCTGATCCGCAAGCCGATGGCAGTTACCAGATTAGCGGCACCAAAATTTTTATCTCCTCTGGCGATCATGACCTCGCTGAAAATATTGTCCACATAGTGCTCGCGCGCTTGCCAGATGCGCCTGTCGGTACTAAAGGTATCTCTCTGTTTGTTGTACCTAAAGTATTAATAAATGAAGACGGCTCTCTCGCAGCCACCAATGGCGTTAGCTGTACCGCGCTCGAATCCAAAATGGGTATCCATGGAAATGCGACCTGTGTCTTGCAGTTTGATGGTGCAAAAGGCTGGTTGTTGGGTGAGGTGAATAAGGGGTTGAACCACATGTTCACTTTTATGAACCTTGCGCGCATAGGTTCGGGGCTACAGGGGCTTGCCCATGCTGAGTTGGGCTATCAAAAATCGCGTTTGTACGCCCGTGAACGATTGCAGATGCGCTCCCTGACCGGGGTAAAGAATGCTTCAGGCCCCGCTGACCCTATCATTGTCCATCCCGATATCCGCCGCATGTTGCTCACTCAAAAATCCCTGGTAGAGGGGATTCGGATGTTGAGTTACTACACCACAATAAAAATGGATGCGAGCCAACACGCAACCAGTGCTGGCGAACGCCAGCAGGCAACCGACTTACTGAGTTTGTTAACACCCGTTGTTAAAGCATTTAGCACCGAGGCGGGATTTGAATCGGCAAATCTCGCCCTTCAGTGCCTTGGCGGGCATGGTTATATCCGCGATTGGGGGCTGGAGCAAAATCTGCGCGACTGCCGCATCGCCACCTTGTATGAGGGGACGACCGGTATTCAGTCGCTGGACTTATTAGGACGCAAAGTATTAGGTACTGGCGGTAAAACGCTAGCACCACTACTGGATGAAATAACCCACTTATGTCGCAATTGTAATGGTAATGAGTTGTTGACAGCGCATGCCGCACAATTGACTAGACTCAGTCAGGAGTGGCAGCAGTTAAGTATGAATATCGCGCGTCAGGCGCAGCATAACCCGGATGAAATTGGTGCAGCTGCGGTAGATTATCTAATGTATTCGGGCTATCTTGTGTTGGCTTTTTTATGGCTCAAAGCGCAACAAACGGTGTTGCTACAGCTTGCTCAACCGGTGGCAGATCCCGGTTTTTATCGCGCCAAGCTTGCGGCGGCGGAATTTTATTTTGCGCGCATATTACCGCGCACTATAAGTTTGGTTAAAGCGATGGAGTCAGGAGCGGGCAATTTGATGAATTTGTCCAGCGCTGATTTTTAATCTTGCAAAAAATAACAAAAGTGGAGAGTGTCGAATGTCGCTGAATTACAACAGAACCCTTGCCGAGGTTTTTTCTGAATCCTGTAAATCATATGCTGACAATAATGCGTTCACCTGTATGGATCGTACGCTCACCTATGCTGATCTTGATCGACTGTCTGGTCGTTTTGCTGCTTATTTACAACAGCACACGACGTTAAAACCCGGCGATAGAATTGCGGTGCAATTGCCAAATATATTGCAATATCCAGTCGTGATTTTTGGTGCGTTACGTGCGGGTATGGTTATCGTCAACACAAATCCACTATATACGCCGCACGAAATAAAACATCAGCTCAATGATTCGGGTGCAAAAGCGTTAGTCGTTTTGGCCAATATCGCAAAAAATGCAGCGGCGATTATCAAAGAAACCAGTGTTGAACAGGTTATCGTAACCGAGCTCGCAGACTTACACTCACCGCTCAAACGTATACTGCTAAATTTTGCAGTAAAGCATCTTAAAAAAATGGTTCCGCCTTACGAATTTCCACAGCAAATTGAATTCAATAAAGCGCTTGCATTAGCCAATAAACCTTGGCAACCGGTAGTGCAAACACCGGATGATGTTGCGGTTCTGCAATACACTGGCGGCACTACTGGCGTTGCAAAAGGGGCGATGCTGACCCATCGAAATTTGGTGGCGAATATGGCCCAGCTCAATGAGCGGATGAAAAATGTTTTTCGTCCGACCCAAGAGTTATATGTTGCACCATTACCGCTCTACCATATTTATTCATTTACGATTCACTGCACTTCTGCAGTTGCATTGGGAAATCATAGCTTATTGATACCTAATCCGCGCGACATTCCCGCATTTATCAAAACCTTGCAGGGCAAACCCTTCACATTTTTTGTTGGCCTCAATACGTTATTTAATGCTTTGCTGCGCAATCCCGAGTTTCTAAAGTTGGATTTTAGCAATATGCGCCTTACTTGTTCTGGCGGTATGGCGCTTACGGCGGAAACGACAAAACATTGGTTAGAGGTGACCAAAGCCCCTATCAGTGAAGGCTATGGTTTGACGGAAACTTCGCCAGTAGTTTCCAATAATCCGCTCGAAAGCGTTCAGTATGGCACTGTGGGGCTGCCGTTGATTGATACCAATTGTAAAGTTATTGATGATGCAGGCAATGCATTGCTAACCGGTGAGGCGGGGGAGCTGTGTGTGCAAGGGCCACAAGTGATGAAAGGTTATTGGCAGCGCCCTGATGCAACAGCAGAAGTGATGGATGCCGATGGTTGGTTTAAAACTGGTGATATTGCCATCATTCAGGCGGATGGCTACATTAAAATTGTCGATCGTAAAAAAGACATGATTAACGTCAGCGGCTTTAAAGTATTCCCCAATGAGGTGGAGGATGCCTTAAGTGGCCACCCTGATATTGTAGAAGTCGCAGTTATTGGTGTGCCCGATGGCGAAGGCAGTGAAACGGTAAAAGCATTTATTGTTACCGCAAATGAGCAGCTGACGATTGAGCAGGTACGTAAATTTGCCAAAGAGACACTGACGGCTTACAAGGTTCCACATCTTATTGAATTCCGTAAAGAATTGCCTAAAACCAATGTGGGAAAAATTTTGCGGCGCGAACTGCGTGACCATGAATTGGCTAAAGCAAAAAAAGTGTAGCCCGATAGGATTGATTGACCCTTTATTTTAACCAGGAAATTTATTATGGAATCGCTGTTTGGACTTCTAACCAGCCCGGCTTTTTGGATTGCATTGGTATTGCTCTATACATTGAAAAAGGGCATTCATTTTGTGCCACAGAATCGTGGCTATGTTATTTATCGTTTTGGGAAATATACAAAAACACTTAGCTCTGGCTTGAATTTTATTGTCCCTTTTGTGGAGTCGGTTGAGGCAGACCGTAATTTAAAAGAACAAACCTTGGTGATCCCACAGCAATCCGCCATCACCAAAGACAATATTGCGCTGATGATTGACGGCGTATTATTTATTAAAGTAATTGATGCGGCGGCAGCGACAAACAATATTACCGATTACAAATTGGCGTGCACCCAATTGGCAATGACGTCTATGCGTAACGCCATTGGCTCAATGGAATTGGATGACTGTTTTCAAAATCGCTCGGCAATTAACGCTAAAATCCAGGAGGCAATGCAATCGGCCACTGAGCCATGGGGATTAATTGTATTGCGCTTCGAATTGCTTGAAATTTCAATTCCGCCATCAATCAAAGAAGATATGGAAAAGCAAATGACGGCAGAGCGGCAAAAGCGCTCGGCCATTCTCACCGCCGAGGGCGTTAAAATTGCAGCCATCACTACCGCAGAGGGACAAAAACAGGCGCGTGTATTAGATGCAGAAGCAGCCAAGGCAGAGCAGGTACTGGCAGCAGAGGCAAGCAAAGAAGCGCAGATTCTTGAAGCAACTGGTAAAGCAGAAGCCATTCGTTTGGTGGCGATTGCAGAAGCGGAAGCGCTCACCACTATTGGTAAATCGGCTGCAACGGATGAAGGGCAAAAAGCAATTACCCTGAATTTGGCTCAGGGCGCAATTGCTGCGCACAAAGCTATCGCACATGAGAGCACGGTAGTGCTGACAGATGGCAAGACCAGCGACAACATCGCCAACACTGTTGCGCAGGCGATGGCAGTTTCTTCGTCGATTAATTTATCGCAGGCTTCACATAGATAATAGTGAGAGAAATTTATGAGTGGTTTGTTTGAATATTTTGCGCAGCACCAGGATCATCTCCTCTATACCATTGCCGGTATTTGTTTGGTACTGGAACTCGGCGTGTTGGGGATGAGCGGCCCCTTATTATTTTTAGCATTGAGCTGCTTGTTGACCGGACTGATGGTAACGCTTGGTATTATTAGCGGTTGGGAGTTAGAGGTTTTAAGTGTTGGGGTATTAGGTGCACTGAGCGGTGCATTGTTGTGGAAGCCACTGAAAAAATTTCAAAATTCTGGTGGTGGTCGTGATACCAGCAGCGACATGATTGGTAAAGTGTTGCCTGTTACCCAACTCATTACTCGCGACCAAGGCAAAGTGGCATATTCTGGAATAGATTGGCAAGCGCGCCTCGATGCTGCGTACACAGAACCTGTCGCTGTCGGTAGCCGCGCCCATGTTGTTGCAGTTGAGGGTGCATTGTTGCTTGTGAAGCCCGAATAATAGTGTTTGTACGCTAGCGAAAAGCACCTCTAATCCAGGTGCTTTTTTATTTCTGCACTGTTAAAAAAGAATTATCTGCGCCAAATTGCGCCATAGCTGCTAATCTAAAAGTAGCACCAATGAACAATAATACCGGGCAACAAAAAATAATGGTCAGATAAACTGTTGATCAGTCAAATGTATCAATCGATTGAATAGCTTATGAAAACAGCATTGATCTTATCCGGCGGCGGTGCTCGTGCTGCTTATCAAGTAGGTGTACTGCAAGCGCTGGCGGATGTATTACCTGACAATTGTGAAAATCCTTTTCCGATTATTTGCGGTACATCAGCAGGTGCTATTAATGCGTTGGCGATTGCTGCACATAAAGGTAATTTCAAATCAGCGGTCAATGCTCTCGCCTACATGTGGCAGAACCTTGATATTGGTCAGGTTTATTTGCATGGTTGGAGCGATATTTTCAAGGGGCTCGGTTATCTTGGTCTTTCTTTGTTCAATGAAGGTATGGGGCGTCGTCGTCCGTTATCCTTACTCGATAATGCTCCGCTGTGGAATTTATTAGGCTCCAAAATTAATTTTGAAAATATTAACCATTCTATCGACAGCGGAAAGCTGCTCGCCGTAAGTGTTTCGGCGATGGGTTACACATCAGGTCACTCAGTTAGTTTTTTTCAAGGC
>NZ_JBRFPI010000134.1:0-10545 GCF_053579595.1 Cellvibrio sp. | reverse complement strand
GTTTTTGTCGGCACGGGATTTCATCGCTTGAGCTTTATGGATGGGCGCATCAAACTCACACTGATTATCAACGACGCCGCTGCGGGTTTTACGCAACTACTCGCCACGACCCATCCCGCTTTTGCCAATTATTGCGCGAAAATCGATGCCTGGTTTTTGGATGGGTTTGCCCCTTCAAAAAACCCACAGATGTGGAGCGATGAATTATTTACAGCGATAAGCCAACTTAGCCACGCAGGCACAACAGCAGCAACCTTTAGCGCGGCGGCGATTGTTAAACAAGGATTAAGGTTCGCAGGATTTAACATCCAAAAAGTACCTGGATTTGGACGCAAGCGCGAGATGGTAAAAGCCCGAATGGAACGAGAGCCTGTTGCTGACGACCAGGACTCAGTGCAACCGCGCAGTTATTCACCCTACCCAGTACCTTGGACTATTGATGTTGCTGCCACGCCCCCAACAGAGAAACATGCCTTAATTATTGGCGGTGGCTTGGCCGGCTGTACCAGCGCGCGCACATTGGCGGAGCGCGGCTGGACAATTACCCTGATAGAGCGACACGCGGAACTTGCGCAAGAGGCGTCCGGTAATCCGCAAGGTGTGCTCTACGCAAAACTATCTCCCAAAAATGAAGCACAAGCAGAATTTAATCTGCATGCACTGCAATTTGCGCAACAATTTTATCGTTCGCGCTGGAATGCGATAGGTGAACAATGCGGTGTATTACAACTGGCACATTGCGCGTCCGAACAACAATTGCACGAACAACTGCGCGAAAAATTTTCCGCCGCTGATGAGTTAGTAGAATTTGTAGATGCAGCACAAGCGACGGCTATTGCAGGTGTGACGCTTAACCACAGTGCACTGCACTTTCCCAAGGCTGGCTGGATTAATCCACGCAAACTCTGTGAAAGTTTAACCGATCATCCCGCCATTCGGGTGATCACTGATTGCGCCGCGCTGGCCTTGGAACACGTTGGCAATAATTGGCAAATCAATAGCAATCCTGAATTGCGTGGACCAGTGGTGATTATCGCCAACGCTACCGATGCAAAATCGTTTGCGCTCACACAACACCTGCCAATTAAATCTATCCGCGGGCAAATTACTTATCTTCCACAAACAGCCGCAAGCTGCACGCTAAAAACCCTCGTCTGCAGTGAGGGCTATATTGGCCCCGCTGTAAATGGCCTACATTGCACAGGCGCGACCTTTAATTTAAAAGACGATACGCGCGAGCTGCGCGCTGAAGACCATCGCACCAATCTGGAGAATTTGCGTTCGCCTTTGCCGGAATTGTTGGATGCGTGGGACGGGATAGCGGTAGAAAATTTGCACGGACGCGTTGCATTTCGCTGCACCCTGCCCGATTACCTACCATTAGTAGGTGCTGTTCCCAATGAACAAACCATGTTGGAAGACTTTGCACCGCTGCGCAAAAACGCGCGCGCTGCGATTTATAAAACAGGGGCTTACCACCCGGGTTTGTTTATTAATATTGGCCACGGTTCACGCGGTCTTGCTTACACTCCAGTGTGCGCAGAACTACTTGCAGCGCATATTAACCAGGAGGTATTGCCGCTGCCGCGCGAGCTCGCAAATGCCCTGAATCCGGCGCGCTTTTTAATTCGCGACCTGATCAAAAACAAACGCTAAGGCTGAAACACTAACACTTTTAGTCGCTCGTAACCTGCTCGGCTAACAGGTAATTTGACACCGCTATGCAACACCGCCACTTGTGCGTCCTTACTGATACGCTCCAAACATTTCACTGCACTGAGCCTGACAATAATCGAGCGATGGATGCGCACAAACTCCTGACTATCAAGCTGCGCCTCTAATGCTGATAAGCTCTGGGTTTTCAATATGGATTTTCCATTCCAGTAAATACTGATGTAATCATCTTGCGCTTCTATGTACTCCACTTCCGCCAGCGGGATAATATGAATCTGGCCACGATCGCGCACTACAATACGCTCCAGTTTAGTATCAGCAAGCAACTCTGGGATATTGACAGGCGCCGCATCCAACAATTTGCGTGCACGTGCAATCGCCTCATCAAAACGCGCTTGCGAAAAAGGTTTTAGCAAATAATCCACTGCATGCAAATCAAATGCTTTCAGTGCGTATTGATCGTAAGCCGTAGTGAAAATCACACCGCTAGTGCGTCCGGTTAACTCCAACACTTCCAACCCGTTGAGCTTGGGCATAAAGATGTCCAGCAAAACCAAATCTGGCGTAAACCTATTAATCGCGTCGACCGCTTCCAGGCCATTGGTGGCTTCGCCGATGATATTGATATCTTTGTGTTTGGCCAAATATTCACGCGTCAATGCTCGCGCTAATGGTTCATCATCCACAATTAATAACTGCAGAGTTTTAATCATTGCGGCTCCCAGCCATAACCGGCTCAAAAGGAATTATCATATCCAGATAAAAATTATTGTGCGCTTTATACCAGCTAATGCGTGATTTTTCCTGATAAAGGCTGTGTATGCGTGCCTTGAAATTTTTAAGCCCGGTTGCGGTACCTATTACACTGGGTGATTCCGGCTCCACAGGATTGCTAATTGCAATATGCAACCAACTATTTTCTATAACACTTTTAATCTGAACAACACCGCCATCGCTGAGATTACATATGCCGTGTTTAATCGCATTCTCCAACAATGGCTGCAAAAACATAGCTGGCACCTGCGCTGTCAGTGCTACCGGATCAACCTCCCAGTTGACGTGTAATTTTTCCCCGAAGCGGATTTTTTCAATCGCCAAAAAATATCTGCAGAGTTCAATTTCTTCGCCAAGGTTGATTTTTTGCCGCGCAGATATCGCTAATGTTTTACGATAAAAACTACCCAACTCTATCGCCATGTCGCGCGCCGCATTCGCATTAATAGATGTAAGCGCACTAATAGAGTTGAGACTATTGAATAAAAAATGGGGATTAATTTGGCTGCGCAGCATTTGTAACTCAGCATCGCGCGCGAGCAATTGGCTGGCAATTTGTTGGCGCTCTGCGCTGCGGATATTTTCAAAGGCGATAAAAACATCGTGTGCCAGCAGCGACACCAGATACAACAATAAAGCAACGACAAACAACAGAATTATCAACTGGCGATCTATTAGCGCGCTGCCTGAATGCCCGACAGCATCGCCAATTATTTGGCTCCAGAATACACACAGGATCACCCACAGCAGTGAAGACAACAAGGAGGCACTGCCAAACACAGCGACAACACTTAATACAGTGCGCTGGCGAATGGGTAATGAACGACATACATAGTAAGATGAAGTAAGGATAAATCCGTACAAGTGCACCGCCGGTAGCGAAAAAAGTAACGCGCTACTCCATGCAACTGAATGCACAATAACTAATGCCCAGGCCAATAAAATGCCCGGAATAGTCCATGCAAGAACATACCAAAGCAGTCGGCGCGGCTGAGATAAAATGGGATGCATAATTCTGCGCTTTAATTTTTGATTTCTACACCGCCCATAATCGCGGTGCCGGTGATGATCAGACGCTTGCTCGCGCCTGCGGGAGACACAGTTTTATCTTCAATCGCACCCATCAATGCAGTGCCGCGATTAACAATGCTCCAATCCTCGGGCACTTTAATAACAATGCCGCCCCAGGTAGCCCATAGATTAAGCACGGCGTCCGTTTGAATTGACGCACCGCGCAAATCCAACTCAACACCGCCCATCACCGCCGTGATATCACCGCCTTTAAAATCCTGCGCATTGCTCACCGTTTTATTGCCGCCCATCACGACACTGATATCGAGGCAGGAATTATCTGATGAACCCACTTCACCCGACCCAAAAGCCAATGAACCAGCCCTATCCTGCCCCTTATCTTTAAACATGATGTAAGCACCGACCGCGATCAATATCGCCGGCCACCAGTCCCACAAGTTGACATTCAGAAGACCGAGGTGTTTCAACGTCAGCACCACGCCAACAAAAATCAGACCGCCGCCGATAAAAATGCTGGAGCGCCCCTTGGAATGCAGTATTTTCAAAATGCCGACAGCAATAAATACCGTGGGCCAGAATTGGAAGAAATGCAGGGATTCAAAAATATTCAGTTTATCGATTAAGGCAAGCAAGCCGATGATCAATATAAAAGCGCCAATGACAACGCGCTGCTGGGGGTTTGTGTTAGCCATAATAAACTCCTTTAGAGTAATGACGGGGATGTTGCAACCTTAGGGCAATCCATTGGTGCTGTCGCTCATTCGTCGGTGGCTGGCGAAAATAGTCGGTGAATAACGTCGCGCAGTGTGCTTTCACGGTAATTGTCTATACTCCAAAGCATTCCACCAAGAGAGGTAACGCTATGCTGACCAACCGCGCCTATGTTTTGGACGATGAAGTCGATTTTCTGCATAACTATTACGAGCGGCTGGTAGTACAGGAAGTACACGACCAGAGCGAGCGCGTTCAACAGGGCGACCGCGATTTCCTCGCCGATGTGGCCTGTGTTGCCTTGAACCGCCTGCCACCGCGCTATATCCGTCACGATGTGGATATGACTTTTTTTATGTCGCCGCAGGATATGGTAGAGATCGAACGCAAAGTCAGCCAAGCGGTGACTGATGCACTGAGTTATGTAGAGAGCCGGGAGCGCGGCGAAAGCCCTAAACTACCGCCCGTTGAAGTCTCGCTTATTTCCACCCGGGGGGATAAACCCGCCAGAGCAGGCAAAGCGGTTACAGCAGAAAAAACCGAAGGATCCAAACCCGGAAAGGCACCAGCCAAAGCAAAAACACCCAAGAAAAAGTAGTCATCAACATTCAGTATCCAAACGAAAAAGGCCAATTAATGGCCTTTTTCGTTGTTGGTATATTCCAATTTAGCAGCGTTCGCCGGTATTTCTGAAATCACCTGTGAGCCGCTGCCACAGGCAATCACGGTGCGCATCGCTTCTTCCACACTTACATGTGGCAATAAATCCACACACTCGGCCGACAAGTGGTAGACAAATCCGGACGTAGGGATTGGTGCGGTCGGCACATAAACGGTGTAATCACCATTTGCATGTTTCGCCGTGACAATTGCGGTTACCGATACCCCTGCTGCACGCCCCATCAAATAGGCTCGGCACACTTCACCTCTCAACAGCGAGGTATTGCCTTCGCCACCCAATAATTGTGAGACCACTTCGCGGATGGTTTTGTAACCTGGGGCAAGGCGTGTCAGCCATTCATCCAACTGATCATGCACCCACTCGCCCACGCTGGTTTTAATGAACAAACCGATCAGAAAAAACGCGCAGAGTAGCAAGAGAACACCCAATACATCAGCCATGTGGTTGGTAAATGCCGTTTGCTGAACCAGCCAATGGCTCAGTGGTTGGATGATCGAACGCACCACACCCAACAGCCATTCCACCAACCACAAAAAAATCGCGATCGGCAGGATTACCATAAATCCACCGATCAGGGTGATGCTGACAAATGAACGCAAACGCTTCATGATTGGAGCCTTTTAATAACAATGGATTACCAAGTGAACCAGTTTCTTACCGCACTATTGTGCACCAGCCTGCTTTGTATAGCGAACCTGCTACCTGTGACAGCCCATGCGGCCGCGCCGATTTCGTTTGAGGTGCTCACAGAGCGCACCCACAAACCAACCCTTTTTACGCAAGGGTTGCTGGTGGATGGCGATCACTTTTATGAAAGCAGCGGCCTTTACAACCAATCGCTACTGGTCACCTACCCTATCGCAGAACCTGCTGGAACCTGGGCAAAAATCTCTGCACCTTTTACCAAAAAACAAGCGGTCCCTGCACGCTATTTCGCCGAGGGTTTGGCACTGCTGGGCGACAAACTCTACCTGCTCACCTGGCAAGAGCAAACCCTGCTGATCTACGACAAAACCACGCTTAATTATCAAAAAAGTATTAGCTACGAAGGCGAAGGATGGGGCTTAACCAGTGATGGCAAACAACTAATCCGTAGCGATGGCAGCGACACACTATATTTTCATAATGCAGATGATTTTTCCGTTACAAAAACGCTAAAAATAATCGACCAAGGCAACGCCGTTACACAACTTAATGAACTGGAATTTACAGGAGGATTTATTTGGGCAAATATTTGGCACCAGGATCGCATTGTTAAAATTGATCCAACAACCGGCGAAGCAGTCGGCGAAATGAATTTATCTGCTGTAAAACAAAAACTGCAACTCACGAATAGTGAACAGGTATTGAATGGCATCGCCTGGGATGAAAAACGGCAGGCATTTTGGATTACAGGAAAAAACTGGCCAAAAATGTTTTTAGTGAAATTAAAACCAAGTCAATCTTAAAGGTATATCAGGATGAACATCATCAGGGAAATTATTGCGATAATTCTGTTTATTGTTGCCATTTCATTGACCATTTATATTTGCATAGACACATTCAGTTGGACTTATCTTGTGATAGCAATTGCCTGCTATCTTGCCGCCTACTCAATATGGCCAAGCAAAAGACAGGGGCAAAGAGACGATAATTCTGTTTGGCTGGATATTATTGAATTGTTAATTGAAATCCCTTTCATACTAGCTCGTGGAATATTTCGATTATTTAAAGATAAAGATGGAGTAGATATTGATTTTTAGCCGATCAATACAACAAAGTTTATTTCGCTTTCAGCATCTCCGCCAACCCAGCCCCCACCAATGCCGCCCCACCCTGCGCCCAGCCACCATCCACAGGAATGACAGCACCGGTGATATAAGTGGCAAAATCCGATGCCAAAAATAAACAGGCATTAGCAATATCATCCGTTGAACCCATGCGCTGTAAAGGCACAGATTTTTTTACCGCTGCACGCAAACCTTCAGTAGGAGCCAAACGTTTCATACCTTCAGTGTTATCAATCGGGCCAGGAATAATTGAATTGATACGCACACCTTCAGCTCCCCACTCCAAACACAGGGTGCGGGTAATCATATCGACACCTGCTTTAGCTGCACACACATGGCTCTGCCCTGCCATGGGAATTTCCGCTTGCGGCGCCGAGATATTGATAATGGATGCACCCGGTTTTTGCAGATACGGATACACCGCCTGCATCACATGAAAGGTACCGAGCAAATCAATTTCGATGACCGAGCGAAAACCGTTAGGCGACATGCCCATCGCCAGCGCGGGGAAATTTCCCGCAGCACCTGACACCACGACATCCAATTTCCCCCACGCGGCTGCGATTTCTGCAATGCCATTTTTTATCGCTTCGGCTTCGCGTACATCGGCTGCAAATCCGCGCCCAACAACAGCGCCACAGGCTTTTAGCGATTGAATAGTATCGTCAACTTTTTCCTGAGCGCGGCTCACCACTGCAACCCGCGCACCGGCTTTAGCAAAAGTTTCCGCAATACCGCGATTAATACCGCTGGTACCACCAACAACAAGGACATTTTTATTTTTAAAATCAAAGGGCGTGCTCATAATATTTTTCCCAGCTGTTTTACCAAGATTAAAAACGTGAAAAATCCGGTGCGCGTTTTTCAAAAAATGCGGTGACAGATTCTTTGCATTCGTCGGATGCCAAGCCTGCAGCAAACCCGGCATATTCAGTACTTAAGGATGCATCCACCGCAACATTGGTTGCCGCGCGCAGCAGGGCTTTGGTGCGCCGCACAGCACCTGGCGGCTGCGAGGCGAGGCGCGCAATTTTCGCACGCGAATATTCCGTCAATTCATCCCAGGGAACGGCTTTGGTCACTAATCCTAATGCAGCTGCATCGGCACCAGAGAAGGGTTCGCCCAGTAAAAATAATTCCGCTGCCTTTTGTTGCCCCACCAACCGCGGCACCATATAGCTACTCGCGTATTCCGGGCACAATCCCAAATTCACAAAAGGCAACTGCATACGCGCATCATCAGCGGCGTAAACCAGATCGCAATGCAAGAGCATGGTGGTACCAATGCCCACGGCATGGCCGCGCACGACAGCAACTACCGGTTTACCACAGTGGCGCAAAGCCTCCATAAAACGCACTACCGGATGGTTATCATGAATTTCCGGTTCATTCATAAAATCCATCAGGTCGTTGCCGCTGGTAAAAAATTCGTCGGTGCCGGTCAATACTAAAACGCGCACCTCGTTATCCGCATCAGCCGCTTTAATCAAATCGGCTAGCGCGCCATACATGGCGAGCGTCAGGGCATTTTTGCGCTCGGGGCGATTAAAACTCAGTGTCAGGACACGGCTATCGAGCTGGGCAAGAATCTGGGGAATCGGGCTAGTTATCATTATCGGATCCTTCTTGGATAGAAGTGGAAAGTGCAGATACAGGGTTGGATTCAAGAGTCGTATGAGTATAGACAAACTCATCCAGCCTGCGCTGGTGAACAGTCACAAGCCTATAAAAGATGGCATCACCCACCCTCGGCGGGTACAATTCGCCACCTTCCGTATTTAGCTGCAGCGACCGAATTTACCCTATGAATATCCGTGAATTACTGAACCAAAAAGTCCTCAATGCCATGGCAACAGTGGGCGTACCCGCCGCCCTGCCCGCCCTGATTGCCCCCGGTAAAAAAGCCGGTTTTGGCGATTACCAAGCCAACTGCGCGATGGGCGCCGCCAAAGCCATGGGTACTAACCCGCGAGAACTGGCCGCCAAAATTGTCGCCGCACTGGATCTGGCCGGAATCGCTGAAAAAGTAGAAATCGCCGGCCCCGGTTTTATCAACATCGACCTCAACCCCGAATGGCTGGGTGAGCAGATCGCCAAAGCGCAGAGCGATGCGCGCCTGCAGGTTGAACAAGTAGCCGCACCACAAAATGTGGTAATCGACTATTCCGGCCCCAACCTCGCCAAAGAAATGCATGTCGGCCATTTGCGTTCCACCATCATCGGTGACTCCCTCGCCCGCCTGCTGGAATTTCAGGGGCACAATGTCATTCGCCAAAACCACGTGGGCGACTGGGGCACACAATTCGGTATGCTGATCGCCGAGCTGGAAGAACAATTGGGAGCCAAAGGCGATGAAGCTATGGCACTCAAAGATTTGGAAGTGTTTTACCAGCAAGCCAAAAAACATTTTGATGACGACGAAGCCTTTGCCAATAAAGCGCGCGAATATGTAGTGCGTTTGCAATCCGGCGATGCGCAAATGTTAAAACTCTGGGAACAATTCAAAACCATTTCCCTGCACCACAGCACCGAGATTTACCAACAGCTCAACGTCACACTGAAAGACACTGATGTGCGCGGCGAAAGTTTTTACAACAACGATCTCGCGCCCGTAGTAAAAGAATTGCAAGACCAAGGCCTCGCTGTTGAAAGTGACGGCGCTCAAGTGGTATTCCTGCAAGAACTCGCCGATAAAGAAGGCAATCCATCGCCGATGATTATCCAAAAACAAGGCGGCGGATTTTTATATGCCACTACCGACTTGGCTGCACTGCGCTATCGAGTGAACACACTGAAAGCCAATCGCATTATGTATTTTATTGATGCGCGCCAATCGCTGCATATGCAACAAGTATTTACACTTTCACGCAAAGCAAAGTTTGTGGATGAATCTGTAAGTCTTGAGCACTTGGCGTTCGGCACCATGATGGGCAGCGATGGAAAACCGTTCAAAACCCGCACCGGCGGCACCGTTAAACTCGCCGAGTTATTAACCGAAGCCGTTGAACGCGCAAGCGCATTGGTAAGTGAAAAAAATCCCGATTTGTCTGCCGATGAAATCGCGGAAATTTCACGCAAGGTGGGCATTGGCTCAGTGAAATACGCCGACCTGTGCAAAACCCGCACTAACGATTACATATTCAGCTGGGAATCCATGCTCAGCTTTGAAGGCAACACCGCACCTTATCTGCAATACGCATTCACTCGTGTACAAAGTATATTCCGCAAAGCCGGAGTTACTCCTGAATCACTCACCAATGCGATTATTATTGGCACAGAGCAGGAAAAAACCCTGGCAATTAAATTGCTGCAATTCAGTGAAGTGTTGGATCAAGTCGCCCGCGAAGCCATGCCGCACTTGCTCTGCACTTATTTGTACGAAATCGCCAGCTTATACATGACCTTCTACGAAGCCTGCCCGATTTTGAAAGATGGTATAGAAGCTGACGTGCGCGATAGCCGTTTGCGTTTGTGTCACTTGGTGGCGAAAACGATTGAGCAGGGATTGGAGTTGTTGGGGATTGAGGTGATGGAAAAGATGTAAATATTGCAATACAAAAGTGTTGCCAAAAGCCCGGCATAACCGCCGGGCTTTTTTATGCATGCCAGAATGAAGGCAAGCCACTGAAGCGCCAAACCAATCTAATAACCAGCCGGATTTTTAATAAATTCCCATAATATTTTACAAGCAATGCTCCAGCTCTTTGCCCTACTCTCAACCATATCTGATATTTCGTCGAGTTTGTTACGATCGTATAAATTCCCATTAAATATTACCGCCTCTATACTCTGCGTATTACGAATATCTTCGAAGGGATTTTTATTGAGTAGGATCAGGTCAGCATTCATACCTGCTGCAACACCACCATATTCTTTTTGTAAGTCAAAGTATTCAGCTGGCAG
>NZ_JBRFPI010000133.1:0-10549 GCF_053579595.1 Cellvibrio sp. | reverse complement strand
CACTTCCCGCCCCACAGTTTCTATAATCTGGCTATGTAATTTTTTTATCAGATCTTCGCGATCCTCAAAATATAAATACACCGTACCCGTGGCGACGCCCGCCTCTTTGGCGACATCGCGGATTGAAAAACCGTGGAAGCCGCGACTCGCCAAGAGATTTAATGTTGCACTAAGAATGATGTCGCACTTGTTCATGATGACACCGAATCATCCGGTTTCGGAGCCGCCGGAAACCAACGCTGCGCCAAACGGAAGACCACCACAAAAAATACCGGCACAAAGAAAATGGCAAGTACCGTTGCAGAGAACATTCCGCCAAACACACCAGTACCAATCGCATTCTGGCTACCGGAACCTGCACCGGAGCTAATTACCAGTGGCGTTACACCGAGCATAAACGCAAGCGAGGTCATGATGATAGGACGCAAGCGCATACGCACTGCCTCCATAGTTGCTTGCACCAAATCCATTCCCTCTTCATAAAGCGCTTTGGCGAACTCGACAATCAGAATTGCATTTTTTGCAGCGAGGCCAATAGTAGTTAACAAACCCACTTGAAAATACACATCATTGGATAAACCGCGGCCCATTGCAAATAACACCGCCCCTATCACGCCCAGCGGCACCACTAATATCACTGCAAAAGGCACCGACCAACTTTCATAAAGTGGCGCCAAACATAAAAATAGAATCAGGATGGAGAGCGCATACAACAACGGTGCCTGATTGCCAGACTCGCGCTCCTGAAATGACATGCCTGTCCATTGATAACCAATGCCTGCCGGTAATTTCGCCACAATTTCTTCCGCCGCCAGCATCGCATCGCCCGAGCTAACACCTGGTGCGCCCTGCCCGATAATATTGAGCGAAGACACTCCATTGTAGCGCTCAAGACGTGGCGATCCATAAATCCAACGCCCCGATGTAAATGCAGAGAAAGGCACCATTTCACCTTTGTTATTGCGCACGTACCAATTTTTTACATCTTCCGGCAACATGCGGTATTGCGCATCGCCTTGCACAAATACTTTTTTCACGCGGCCTTTATCGATAAAGTCATTTACATAAGATGCAGCCCAAGCAGTGGAAAAAATGCTGTTTACATCGGTTAATGACACGCCCAATGCCGTTGCTTTTTCCTGATCAACATCCAATTTAAATTGTGGATTATCTTCTTGCCCATTGGGGCGCACGCCCACCAAACGTTTGTCCTGTGCCGCCATACCAAGAAATTGATTGCGCGCTTGCATCAATGCTTCATGCCCCAAGCCGCCCAAATCCTGCAACTGCAAATTAAATCCGGATGAAGTACCCAATTGGGTAATCGCAGGTGGCACAAAGGGGAATACCATTGCATCTTTAATTTTGGAGAAGGCACCCATCGCACGCGCCGCAATACTTTGCACGTGCTGCGATTCATCGGAGCGCTCGCTCCAATCTTTCATGCCCACAAATGCGATGCCATTGTTTTGCCCGCGCCCACTAAAACTGAATCCAATTACCGAGAACACCGAGCGCACATTATCTTTTTCGTCTTCAAGATAATGTTTTTCTATTTGATCCATCACACCTATCGATCGCTCTTTGGTCGCACCGACTGGCAGGGTCATCTGGGTAAACATTATGCCCTGGTCTTCATCGGGTAAAAATGAACTTGGCAAGCGGGTGAATAAAAATCCGAGCACCAATACAATCGCCACATAGATCACCATGTAACGACCGGTTTTACCCAACATCGAACTAACACCAGACTGATATTTAGTGGTCGCCTTGTTAAAGTTGCGATTAAACCAACCGAAGAAACCACGCTTTTCGTAATGATCATGTTTGACCGGTTTTAATAAAGAGGCGCAGAGTGCAGGTGTGAGCGTCAACGCAACAATCACTGACAACACCATCGCCGACACAATGGTAATGGAGAACTGGCGATAAATAACTCCGGTGGATCCACCAAAAAATGCCATAGGCACGAACACAGCGGATAACACCAACGCAATACCAATTAATGCACCCGTAATTTGCTGCATGGATTTGCGTGTTGCCTCGCGTGGTGAAAGCCCCTCCTCCGCCATCACTCGCTCAACGTTTTCCACTACCACGATGGCATCATCTACCAACAATCCAATTGCTAGCACCATCGCAAACATGGTGAGCGTATTAATGGAATAACCAAATACGGACAGAACAGCAAATGTGCCGAGCAACACTACCGGCACCGCAATCGTGGGAATTAATGTTGCGCGAAAATTTTGCAGGAATAAATACATCACCAAAAAGACGAACACAATCGCTTCGATGAGTGTGTGCACCACCGCTTCAATCGACAGTTTTACAAAGGGCGTGGTGTCAAAAGGATAAACAACTTCCAAACTCTGCGGGAAAAAGCCTTGCAGCTCAGCGATACGTTTGCGCACCGCATCAGCGGTGTCCAACGCATTTGCGCCAGCCGCTAACGTGATCGCCAAACCAGTGGCAGGACGATTATTGTATTCCGTTTCGAATTGATAATTTTCACCGCCGAGCTCAACGCGCGCCACATCACCTAAACGAATTTGCGAACCATCCTGATTCACACGCAATAAAATATTGCGAAATTGCTCCGGCGTGGAAAGACGGGTTTGCACCACGATACTGGCATTAATTTGTTGCCCCGGCAGCGCTGGAGTACCACCTAATTCGCCTGCTGCAATTTGCGCATTTTGTGCGCGTATCGCTGTAGCAACATCAACCGTGGTGAGTTTGTAAGTAGCAAGTTTATTGGCGTCCAACCAAATACGCATCGCGTATTGCGAACCAAACAGTGTTATCTGCCCAACACCATTAACGCGGCTTAATTGATCCTGCACGTTAGCGGCCACATAGTCAGCAATATCGTATTTATCCATGCTGCCATCAGCAGAAACAAAACCGATCACCATCAAAAAACCAGCTGATGATTTTGTAACGCGAATGCCCTGCTGCTGCACTTCTTGCGGCAACAGCGGCATAGCTGTTTGCAATTTATTTTGCACTTGTACTTGCGCGATATCTGGATCAGTACCCGCTAAAAATGTCAGCGTCACTTCACCGCGGCCACTGGCATCACTGGTCGATGACATGTATTGCACATTGTCGATACCGGTAAGGCCCTGCTCAATAATTTGTATAACCGTATCTTGCACAGTTTGCGCGGAAGCTCCGGGGTAAGAAGCGCTAATACTCACTGCTGGTGGCGCCACTTCAGGATATTGCGCAATCGGTAATTTAAAAATCGACAGCGCGCCCGCCAACATAATGATGATGGAAATAACCCACGCAAATACGGGGCGATCAATAAAAAATCTGGCCATGTCGATTACTCCCCGGCCTTGCTGCTAGCAGCCGCCGCTTTGGCGGGTGCTCCCGGCTTCACTTTTTGCAAGCCCTCAACAATTACCTGATCGCCCACCGCCAAACCTTCCAACACCAACCACTGATCGCCCACTGCACGGCCGGTTTTTAATTGGCGCAGCTCAACGGTGCCTTCTTTATTAATCACCATGGCAGTTGCATTGCCAGTGCGATCACGCGTAATGCCACGCTGGGGTGCCAGCAAAGAATTAGTGCGCACACCTTCGTCCAATTGCGTGCGCACAAACATCCCAGGCAATAACAACCGATCCGGGTTGGGAAATTGCGCGCGCAAAACAACGGTGCCCGTCGATTCATTTACGCCCACCTCGGCAAATTGCAAACTGCCTTCGTGCTCGTAGACTGAACCGTCATCCAACAACAGGCGCACTTTGGCGCTCTCTGCCTTTGCCACATCGCCCTTAAGCATTTCGCGGCGCAGCTGCAACAATTCTTCTGCCGATTGGGAAACATCGACATAAATTGGGTCCAGCTGCATGATACTGGCCAACACATCGACCTGACCTGCATTAACCAAGGCACCTTCAGTCACAGACGATTTACTGATAACACCATCAATCGGAGCCAACACTTTGGTGTACTTAAGATTGATCTGCGCCGTCTCCACTGCAGCTTTTGCCGCTGCAACATTCGCTTTGGTCTGGCCGAAATTAGCCAGGGCATCATCGTAGTCCTGCTGGCTGATAGCCTTCATTGAATTCAGATTTTTATAGCGAGCCTCCTTCGCCTTTGCGGCGGCCAGGTTGGCATCCGCGCGCGCCAGTTCTGCTTGTGCACTACTCAGCGCAGCTTGGTAGGTTGCAGGATCTATTTGGTACAAGGGTGTACCCGCCTTGATTTCAGCACCTTCCACAAACAAGCGTTTCTGGATAATTCCACTCACTTGCGGGCGCACTTCCGCCTTGCGGTAAGCTGAGGTGCGACCCGGCAATTCAACTTGCAGAGGCACATCAGACGCACTCAAAGTCACCACTCCTACCTCAACCGGTGCTTGGGCAGCTGCTATTGGCGCTGTCTTGGTGTCGCATGCGGATAGCGCCAACCCCATGAATCCTATGGCAAAAATTGCCCGATACCGAATAACTGGGAACATGGTGAACTCCTTAAAATGCGTTAATGCGAGACTGAATAAAAGGCTGGACCGAGGGGGAGACGATATACCTTCAGAAAAATGAACAAATGTTCATTACTGAATAATAGACAGCTTTGCCGCTAAAACCACGAACATTTGCACTTGTTAACGATTGTGATTAAAGACTGGAAGTGAAAGAGGAAAAACTGGTGCTTAAAAAGAATAAGCACCAGTTAAATGGAGATGGGAATTAATGGTCATGCAGGAGCTTGTTAAATACTTCAATCAAGCGATGAATATCGACTGGTTTGGTCAGGTAATCGTAAAAACCGGCATTGCGCCCACGCTCAACATCGTAAGGCATGGCATTCGCCGACAAACCGATCACTGGCGTAGCGCGGGTATCCGGGTCATTTTTCAATACACTCAGGACTTCGTAACCATCCATTCCCGGCAAGTTAATATCCAATATCACTAAATCCGGCTGTGTACTGCGCGCTTTGTAAATTCCCAGGAATGCCTCTTCAGCGACATCCAATTCAAGTTGGGGATAGCGCGCAAATATCTGTTGCAACAAACGGATATTGGTTGGATTGTCTTCCACATAAAGGACTTTGCAACGGCGCTGCACATTCAATGATGCGGGGGTGTAATCCTTACTTGATGATATGCGCACAACCGAATCCGCATTCCATTCCGTTGCCATAGGCAAGTCGATCCAAAAAGTAGTGCCCATACCTTCAGCGCTGGTGAAATCGAGTCGCCCTTGCATCATCTCCACCAATTGTTTGGTGATGACCAACCCCACACCAGAACCTTCAATATTGGTGTTTTCAGCCGTTAAACGATTAAATGGTTGAAAGACTTCGCTTTGGCGTTGCAGAGGAATACCGCGCCCGGTATCGCGCACACTGATACGCAATTGCTGCCCGGGTTCGGCAATGAGTTTTACCTCAACCTCGCCGCCCACATAATTATATTTCACCGCATTACTTAGCAAATTCAGTAACGCCTGTTTAAAACGGACGTGATCGGCGATGACATAGGTGTTGGAAAATTCGGCAAGCGATGAAGACAAACGAATCCCTTTCGCGTCTGCTTGCGGTTGCACTAAAGTAAAACATTCAGTAATCAAGCGTGATACCAATACCGGCTCAAGCGATACCGTCATATTGCCCGATTCGATTTTGGCCAAGTCCAACACATCATTAATCAACTGCAATAAATGTTCGCCCGCTTTGCGGATTTCGCGCACGTTATCAATTTGTTGGGTTTTTAAATTGCCGTCGTATTCAAATAACTGGGTGTAGCCCAAAATTGCATTGAGCGGTGTGCGCAATTCGTGGCTCATACTCGACAAAAAATCGGACTTGGCGCGGTTGGCTTTTTCAGCTTGTTCTTTGGCCTGGATAACGCGCTCTTCTGCACGCTTTACTTCGGTAATATCCATATTGCTGCCCGACATCATAATCGGCTGGCCTTTTTCATTAAATACGGCGCGTCCACGACCGCGAATCCAACGAATCTCACCCTGGGTACTGATAAGCCGGTATTCCACATCGAAGGGCGCGCGACCAGCCATGTGCTCAACCAGTGCATTATCGAACTTGGATAAATCTTGCGGATAAATATGTTTACGCCAAATTTTTAAGCGGTCTTCACCTTCAGTGAGTACATCGTCCAGATCGTCATAACCCAATAATTCCCAGCAGCGATGGGAAAAGTGGAAGCCTCCGCGGTCGGCATACCACTCCCAAATGCCATCGCTGGAGGCCTGGATAATCCGCACCTGGCGCGCCTCACTCTCGCGCAGTGCCGCTTCCACCTTTTTGATTTCGGTGATATCAAAATTCACACCCGACATAATCCTCGCATGGCCATGTTCATCGCGGAGCGAGTCGGCGCGGACTTGGGTCCAAATATAATCACCCATTTTAGTTCGGATGCGATAGGAGACATCGAGTGGTTTGCCACTGCGCAAATGCTGGCGAGCGGCCTCGATCGCAAATTCGCGATCATCCGGATGCATATAGGTCAGTACTTTGGAGGCATCGCTGATACTTTCCGCATCCTCAGGGCCGTAACCTAAACGCTCCCAGAACCCGCCCGACCATTCGATGTGCTGGGTTTGCAAATCCCACTCCCAAAAGCCGTAACCACTGCCGTTGAAAATACGCTGAAAACGTCCCACAGTGGTACGCAACAACTCAATATCATCACTTAATTGCAGCGCTGGACTAAAACTAATGTGCTCAATCATAGAAATTATTAGCGAGTTAAGGGAAATTGATTGGACGATACCCGAGATATCCAGATTGTACAATCGCAGCAAAAACCAGAACCTATAAACAACAACAGCGCCACTAGGCGCTGTTGCTCACTAACAATTCAAAAAAGTTACGGTGATTCATCAATCTCTGCGCCTTCTTTTTCTTTGGGCATAAGGTCTTCTTTGGCGATACCTAAAGCCACGGTAATATTTGCAGCAATATAAATAGATGAATAAGTACCAACAATTACCCCGATAATCAGAGCGGTCGAGAAACCACGCAATAACTCGCCACCAAACACAAACAGGCAAACCAATACAATGAACACTGTCATAGAGGTCATTACTGAGCGACCGAGTGTTTGAGTAATCGATATATTGATGACTTCGAGCGGATCCATTTTACGCATGATGCGAAAATTTTCACGAATACGGTCATAGATAACAATAGTATCGTTAATGGAATAACCAATAAGGGCGAGCAATGCTGCCAATACTGTTAAATCAAAATCCCACTGAAAAACCGAAAATATGCCCAGTGTAATAATCACGTCGTGGCACAAAGCGGTAATTGCACCCACCGAAAATTTCCACTGGAATTGAACTGCAACATATAAAAACACCAAGACAAAAGCAGTCAATAACCCCAACCCGCCCTGATCGCGTAACTCATCACCAATTTGCGGCCCAACAAATTCCGAACTGCGCAGTTGAATTTTTGCTCCAGTAGCCGCCTCCATAGCCGTCAACAGCTCCTTGACATAGGCAGAGTCCAACGAGTTTTCCAAAACGACCAGTGTTTTGCCATCGCGCTCTGCGTACTGAACTCGGCCAAAATCCGCTTCAGAAATGACGGCCTTCTGCTGTAAATCAGCTGTACTGAGATTGGTAACGACTAAAACGTCTGCAAATCCTTCATATTCACGTGAAGGGCGCTCTACTCCCTCCAGTACACCACCTGCAGCGATAATTTTTTCAGCAATTAGCTCCTTGCCTTTGATCTTCATTTCGTCCTGAGTGCGAATCATGACTTGTTTATCCGAGCCAAATAATACAGCTACAGGACTCTCCAGCTCTTTTTCTTCCAATAGTGTACGCACTTTATTTAAGTCTGCCGGCCGATCAAACAAGACTTCAAGTTGCGTACCGCCAGTGAAATCCAAACCACCTTTAAGGCCAAAAATGGCGATACACACCACAGACGCAATTACCAGCACTATAGAGATGCCGGAAGTCAGCTTCCGCACGCCCATAAAATTAATAATTTTCAATTCCTGAGACATAAGTAATGCTCTCTTAGTGCAAACGGTTGAAAGGTGGAAGGGCATTGATGGCAATAGACTGCAAGTTTTTGCGTCCACCATACACCAGATTAGCCAGCGCGCGGCTCCCCACGATAGCAGTGAACATTGAGGTCAAAATACCGATAGTGAGTGTGATGGCAAAACCTTTCACCGGACCAGTACCAATCGCAAACAAAATCACCGCCACGATCAAGGTGGTAATATTCGAGTCGAGAATGGTTATAAATGCGCGCTCGTAGCCTGCATAAATTGCCTGCTGTGGCGATGAGCCATTTTTTAACTCTTCGCGGATGCGCGAGAAGATCAACACGTTAGCATCAACCGCCATACCAATTGTCAGAACGATACCGGCAATACCAGGTAAAGTGAGTGTTGCGCCAAACATAGACAATACTGTCAGTAAGAGAAGGACGTTCAGTGCCAAAGCGACATTCGCAAATACGCCAAACAGGCCGTAAAACACCACCATAAACACCAGTACAACACCCATACCCCAGAAGGTAGCTTTCAGGCCTTTCTCGATATTTTCTGCACCCAAAGAAGGGCCAATTGTCCGCTCTTCAACAAAGTGCATAGGTGCTGCCAGAGCACCAGCGCGCAACAATAACGCCAACTCTGATGCTTCAGCCGGATTATCCAAACCAGTGATACGGAACTGTACCCCCAGCGCACTCTGGATTGTCGCAAGGCTAATCACTTTGCGCTCCACGTACTGGGTCATTTTCTCAACATCTTCCCCCGCTGCATTTTTGGTAACAGTGGTACGGGTTTTGTACTCGATAAACAAGATACCCATCCCGCGCCCAACGTTATCGCGTGTAACACGGTGCATTTGGGCTCCACCAAGACTATCGAGGGTGATATTTACTTGCGGCTGGTTGGTTTCCGGGTCAAAACTACTGGTGGCATTTGCTACACGGTCACCCGTTGCGATAATTGAGCGCTCCAAAATCGCATTGCCACGCTGCATCTGCGTCAATTCATCCTTGTAGGGGAACTCTTCTTTGTTGGATACCAGCGTTTTATCATTTGCACCCAGGCGAAACTCGAGGTTCGCCGTTTTGCCAATAACGCGCTTGGCTTCGGCAGGATCTTGTATACCCGCGAGTTGCACGATAATACGATTGCGCCCCTGACGCTGAACCATGGGTTCAGAAACACCCAATTCATTTACGCGGTTGCGGAGCGTGATCAGGTTTTGACCAACAGCATAATCCTCCACTTCACGCACTGCCGCTTCACTAAAATTTGCAACAAATGAAAAATCAGTCGCACCTTCTACAGCGTCTGGGGTGGTGAACAACAGCTGGGGATAATCGCTGCGCAACTCACTCAAGGCTGCATCGCGGATTTCTTCACTACGGAAACGCGCCACGATTTGATTGTCCTTATTAGTATCAAGCGAGGTGTAGCGCACTTTAGCTTCACGCAGTTTGGTTTTCATTTCGTCGGAGTTGACCTCCTGACGCTTGGCAACCGCAGAGGCGGTATCCACCTCCATCAAAAAATGTACACCACCCGCCAAATCCAAACCCAACTTCATTGGCGCAGCACCGAGCGACTGCAACCAGGCTGGCGTGGTTGATGCGTTGTTCAACGCAACCACGAACCCATCGCCTAATGAACGCTGTATCGCTGTACGCGCCAACATTTGTTGGTCACGGGTTTTTAGCCGCACCATTGCCGTCTTGGGGTTAACTTCAGCACCAAAATATTCAATGTCCGCTTCTTTGAGCGAGCGCTCTATCTGCGACAAAGTTGTAGCGTCTAATACCTTAGCGCTGGAATCTCCAGAGACTTGGACAGCAGGATCAGGCACATAAATATTGGGGATGGAATAAACGAAACCTACGGCAGTCACAAAGATCAGCAGTAGGTATTTCCAGAGTGGGTAGCGATTTAACATAGGTTTTCCCAACTTATCAGCGGCGGGTTTTAAAGTCGTTTCGATTCGCTGTACCGCTCAAATCGTGCGCTTCTCGTTCGCCTTATTTCTACTTGCGCACAGCAACAAAACGTTGCTGCGGTATGGTCAAGGGCGCCGGATTATACCCTTTAATTGGCGTACAACAACGGTGCAGCACTCATTGTGTGGGTTCAGGCGGCACCTCCAAGCCCTGGCGACCATAAAAGTCGGCCAAAAAAGCATCAAAAGTGTTATCACTCAAGGCCTTGCGCATATCCGCCATGATTTTTTGGTAGTAGCGCAGGTTATGAATTGTGTTTAATTGTGCGCCCAGCATCTCGTTGCATTTATCCAAATGGTGCAGATAAGAACGCGAGAAATTTTTGCAGGTATAGCAGTCGCATTGCGCATCAAGTGGACCGGTATCGTCGCGATATTTGGCATTGCGCAGCTTGATCACTCCTTCGCTGGTGAATAAGTGACCGTTGCGCGCATTGCGCGTTGGCATTACGCAGTCAAACATATCCACACCGCGGCGCACACCCTCCACCAAATCCACTGGCTTGCCCACACCCATCAAATAGCGGGGCTTGTGCTTAGGCATTTGC
>NZ_JBRFPI010000132.1:218-10551 GCF_053579595.1 Cellvibrio sp. | reverse complement strand
TTATCTCCACCACCTTGCTGCCTTTCTCCGTTAAATAATATTCCGTGCGCGGTGGTAATTCTTTGAAAGTTTTTTTATCAAGCAAACCGTACTCCACCAATTTGCGGAAGCGTTCGCTGAGTACTTTAGTAGAAATACCTTCGATGCTGCGTTCCGGTTCGCCGGGGCGGTGGATGCCTTTACCGACATTGGTTAATACAGACACTGACCATTTACAGCCGATTACGTCTTCCAGTTTTTGATAGCTGGAGCGGCTGCGCGCTGAAATATTTTTTGCGTTGTCCATCAACAATTTACCCCAAAAAGTAACCCGGGCACCAAAAAGTGCTTAATGGCTTGCCCTCCCAGTTTGTCGCTATATTCCATATTTGTTTAATAATTAGTCGCATTCAGGGCTAGCGCAGGGTAAAACCTTGGGTATAGAATGCGATCACCTTCACAGAAAGGTAATAAGAGACGTCATTAACCTGCTTTATCGTCATGCATCAATAAGTTTAATTTCGCATGTTGGCTTGGTTGGCGGACTCGACAATAAGAGGCAAAGCCTCAAATCCCCGGCAAAGTGTGTTCCTCAATCCAGTAGTCCGTCTCGATCAATTCCTTAGGGATGGGTTCGGGTATTCGCCATTTTTTTTGCATAGATTTACAGCCTTGAGCTGTGGCCGTCAGCTGCGCTTTTCTGCGGCGATGGACCTGATAATAAACGTTAAACATCGGTAGTGATTTTCAGTAAACGGTTGGTACCAGAGGCTATCGTCAGCCCTGCTGGTGGTGGTTCTTTGTCTGAATTTGGCGCAGGCCAGATCCAAGAATAACTACAACTGTGAGAGCACCATGAAAATCCATCTGCTAGTCGCTGTTTTACTCTCTGCCTTGCTTAGCGCTTGCGGCGGCGATTCCAAAAAAGGAACGTCGCCCGCCAGTTCATCGCCAGTAGGTACTCAAAAATCGAGTGTTTTGGTACAGACCAGCTCCACTCAGATGACCAGTAGCCTTGCCACTTCATCTGCTCCAAACCTGATGGTTGGTGTATTGGTGGATGCCTTTGTAGCGGGGATTGGCTACCGCACCGAGACCCAGTCCGGCGTCACCAATGCGCAAGGCGAATTCAACTATTTGCCGGGTGAGACGGTGACCTTTTTTATCGGTGCACTGGAGTTCCCTCCGGTACCGGCCAAGGGCATAGTGACGCCATTGGATATGGCGCAGAGCCTAAACCCCAGTTCGCCCGTGGTGCTGAACATCGCGCGGTTACTACAATCTCTGGATACCGACGGCAACCCCGCCAATGGCATTAGCATCAGCTCGGCCGCCGCGTTGGTTGCGACCCAAGTGGATTTCAACCTCGGCCTGAACCAGTTTGCCGCATCCCCGGAAGTCTCCAATCTGATTGCCAATTCCGGCTCGACCACTACAACTATCGTCTCTGTCCAACAGGCATTGGCGCACTTGCGCGATACCTTGGAGTTGGTGGGTGTTCCTGTCGATGAAAGCTCCAGCTCAAGCCAGAGTTCAGAAGTTCAGGTACCGGCGAGTTCGACAGCGCAGTCTTCTGCAGCCACCAGTGTGCCGGTGGTGCCAACACCGTCCAGCTCTGCTTTGTCGAGCACCGCTGCTGCCAGTTCGGTGCCCGCGAGTGCCGCTTCAAGTTTAGTGCCGTCGAGTGTGGCACCTTCCAGCACTGCATCTTCTAGCGTCACGTCTTCTAGCATAGCGGCGCTTTCAAGTTCGGCGCCTTCCAGCACAGCATTATCCAGTATTGCATCGTCCAGTCGTGTAGCGTCCAGCGTTGTGACCAGCGCGCTCGCGTCTAGTCGGCCTATTGCAAGTTCAGTGGCGGCTAGCAGTGTTGCGTTATCCAGTGCGCCGTCGAGTGCATCGGCATCCAGTCACTCAAGTTCTTCGCTGGCAACGGCAGCACCTGATTTCAATACCGTTTACGGGTACGCCTCGCTTAATGGCGGCACTACCGGCGGTGCCGGTGCCAATGCGGTGGAAGTGGCAGTGTGTAACGGTGCGGATTTAACCGCTGCGCTGACCAACCCGGTCTATGCCGATAAACCTCTGACCATCTATGTGGATGGCGTAATTACCTGGCACAACTCGGGCAATAAAGACATCAAACTCAATCGTCCCAATGTATCGATTATCGGCCGCGGGAATGACGCAGAATTTTGGGGCACGGGTATCCATATCACCGCCAGCAATGTGATCGTGCGCAACTTGAAGATGTACCACGTACCGCAAACCCGCGGTCAGGGCGATATCATTACCATCGATGGCCGCAATGGCCCAGTGCGCAATGTGTGGATTGACCACAACGAGCTGTACAACGATTTGGACGTGGCTGTGCCCGAGGCCATCACCGACCCGGTTGCCCAGGCGGAGTACAAAAAGGATTACTACGATGAGTTGGTGAGTGGCCGCAGCGATGTGGCAGATATCACTATCTCCTACAACTACCTGCACGACAGCTGGAAAACCTCGCTCTGGGGTTCGTCTGATGAAGACAACTTTGACCGGCGTATCACCTGGCACCACAACTATTGGCACCACGTGAATTCGCGCCTGCCGCTGTTCCGCTTTGGTAAAGGCCATATCTACAATAACTACTACCATAACGTAGACACCTCGGCGATCAACTCGCGCATGGGAGCCATCATCCGCGTTGAGCGCAACGTGTTTGAAAACACCAAAAACCCGGTGCTGTCGCAAGACAGTATTGCCGTTGGCTATTGGGAACTGATCGAGAACCAACTGCGCGATGGCGTCACCTGGGTCGATAAAGAGGGCGAGACCAATATCATCGCCGATGAATTGCTGGCCGATAACACCTCCACCGGCACCTTGACCCTGCCACAGGATTACCTCTACGCACCCAGCCTGATTCCGGTGGAAGATGTGCCGGCGCATGTGCAGCAATACGCCGGCGTGGGCAAAATCACCACCGCCCCGGCTGAACTCGCCTGTACCCGCCCCGAGTGGGATATAGAGCCGCCCCCACCACCGACCAATGAGCCGGTCACGGCTGATCCGGCCTCGGTTAGTTGGAACCTGTTCAACGGCAATGCCAGCCCGTTCGATGCCAATGCCATCACTTTAGCTGATGGTGTTACCAATGCGCCGTTTGTAATCCAGGGCAGCGCAAGTGATTTCACACCAACCGGCGTAGGTGCTGTGCTGTTTGACTCCACTTCGCTCGGCACCAAAAACAACCGTGCCCGGATAAGCAATGTGGGCCGTAACGATGGGGTTTACCCCAAATATTTCACCCTGATTGCCGGGGTCAAAGGCTTTAACCCGCCCGCCAATGCGCGTGTACTGGAACTGGAAACCACCTTCGGTGGCACGGCCGATACCGCTGCCAGCCGGTTAAAAGTCGTGTTGCGTGCCGATGGTGCCAGCAACTATGGCGTTCAGTTTGAGGGTGCACCAGCACCTAATACCGCCTATGGTTTGGCGATGGACGAATACCGCGTCTACCACTTTACCGTGGCGCTCTCTAGCCCCACGACTGGCTGGGCGCGCGCCTACCTTAACGGTTCTGACACCCCGGTACTGAATCAGGAAGAGGTGCAATTTGCTACCACTACGGCGACCAATAATTACCTGCAAATTGGCGATGGCGGTAGCAATAGCTATAAAGCGCTGGTGGATTGGATGGTCTGGACCGATGCGGGGGCTTATACCCCGGCGCAGTTGTCCGGTTTGTTGCCCGCCAATATTGGCTGCGTGAAAGGTTATGGTCCTTCCGAAAACCTGCTTGACTGCGATTTTAGCGCGGTAGGTGCCAGTTCATCTGCTACCAGCAGTTCGGCCGCCAGCACCACATCCGCTGCAACGTCCTCGACCGATACATCGTCAGTAGGCGTAGTGGTGGGCAGTTCCACCAGTGCGGCCGCGTCATCAGCGGCAGCAACGTCGTCCAGCACCGCCAGCGCGGCTACTGTCTTTGCTTGCGCGAACGAAGCGGGGCTGTATTTCTGCGATGATTTCGCCAGCGGTGCAGGCAACTGGGATCTTCTACCAGCGGGCACTACAGCAAATGGCGTGTTTGATGTGCTCAACGACGCGGGCAATAACAATGTGTTGCGCTATACCGCTGCCAGCAGCGGTGCGCTTGGCGGCCTGGTGGCGCTGATCAAACCGGAGCAGCTTGCGGCAGTTACCTCGGCCGATTACTACGTGGAAGCGCGCATCCGCCCGCGCCTGAATTCCAGCGGCACGGCGCAGCGCAGTATTTATGTAATGGCACGCTATCTGGATGTAAACAACTGGTACGGCATGGGCATGATCGCCCATGAAACCAACCAGCCGCGAGTGGAGATTGTGGAGCGCAGTGGCACCGGCAACCCGGCCAGCACCGGCACCATGCGCTACAACACGGCCATTAGCCTCGGCACCGCCGGCGCCACCAATGGCGAATGGTACAAACTGCGTCTGGAGTTGATCGGCACTGAAATGAAGTTGTACCTGAATGACTTGCAGGTGGCCAGCTTTAGCGATGTGAGCCTGACCGAACGCGGTTCTATTGGTATTTTTACCAGCAACCGCTCGTTTGAAATCGACGATTTCAAGGTCGGCAACGCCAATGACAAACCACCAGTGCCATCCCAGTTAACCATTTCGCCTACTG
Organism: Cellvibrio sp.; assembly: GCF_053579595.1. NCBI lineage: Bacteria > Pseudomonadati > Pseudomonadota > Gammaproteobacteria > Cellvibrionales > Cellvibrionaceae > Cellvibrio > Cellvibrio sp. The sequence goes on along the minus strand of NZ_JBRFPI010000132.1, from coordinate 5,915 downwards.
CTAGCTACAGCGCCGAAGTGGGCGATGCCGCGCGCGTGATTACCGTTACCGCCAAAAACCCACAAAACACCGACGACACCTTTACGGTGGAATCGAGCAATCCTGCAGTGGTGGCGGTGAGTACGAGTGGCTATCAAGTTAGCCTCAATCCGGTGGGCGAGGGCACTGCGACTATTACCTTTACCAGCGGTTCCGATGCCAGCCTGACGCGCACGCTCACGGCGACTATTGCGCCCCAGTTTGTAATGCCTACCGCGAGCTACAACCTCACTGGTCTGGTATCGCCTGCGGCGAACGAAACCAATGTCTATGCGGATACCAGTCTGAGCCTGACGTTTGACTCACCGCCTACCCTGGGCACGGTGGGTGCGATTCGCATCTTCAAAAGTAGCGATGATTCGGTGGTGGATACCATCAAGCTGGTGGATCACAAAGACACTATCGGCTATGGCACTTACCGCACGCTGAATACCCGCCCGATCAGTATTTCGGGCAATACCGCAACCATCGCCCTGCAAAGCAAAAAGCTGGAGTACAACACCAGTTACTACGTGGCGGTAAGTGCATCGGCTTTTACCGGCGCGACCCTGGCGACCCTGCCATTTGAGGGTATTGGTAAAAACGCCAGTTGGACGTTTACCACCAAACCGGCGCCAGCGGCGGGTTTGACCTCGCTCACGGTGGATGACACCGGCAACACCGCCCACTTCCGCACCCTGCAAGGCCCGCTTAACTACGTCATGCAAAATTTGGCCAAAACCGATGCCGCCACTATTACCGTCAACAACGGTACTTATCCGGAGCTGCTGTATCTACGCAACAAAGACAACCTCACCATTACCGGCGAGAGCCGCGATGGCGTGTTAATCCAGTACCAGAACTCGGAGGGTTTGAACCCGGGTTCTGCCGGTCGTCCGGTATTTTTAGTCGAGTTGGCGGACATGTTGACGTTGGAAAATCTCACCCTGAAAAACACCACCATCAAAACTGGATCGGGCGGTCAGGCAGAGACGATTTACTTCAACTCTACAGGTCGCCTGGTGGCCAAAAACGCAAACTTCATCAGCGAGCAGGATACTTTGCAGCTTAAAGGCTACAGCTGGTTCTACCGCACTTTGGTGGCGGGCAATGTGGACTTCATCTGGGGTAATAACAATGTATCGCTGTTTGAGGAGAGTGAGATTCGCTCGCTGGGTGACAGCAGCAACGCCAATAACGGTGGTTACGTGGTGCAGGCGCGCACCCTGACGGCGGCCGATAAAGGTTTTGTGTTCCTCAATTCCAATCTGACCCAAGGCCCAGGTCCGGTCGGCCACACCATTCCCGCTGGTGCGACCTATCTTGCGCGCAGCCCCGGCGGTACCACCACCTGGGATAACGTGGTCTTTATCAACAGCCGTATGGATACCCATATCAACGCAGCCGGCTGGGCAGGGGCTGGCGTGAACGGCCAGCCAGCACCTAACCCGGTTACACCAACCGCCACCACCGGCTGGCGTGAATTCGCCACGATGAATGCCAATGGCGACAGCATCAGCCTTGCCAGCCGTGTGGGTGGCTATGAGTTGACGTTAGGCGAGGTGATGAACGACTACTGCAATCGCGCGCAAATTTTTGCCGCTTACAATTCCAGTGCCGGTTGGAACCCGCTGCCGGGCGACACTACCGATTGTGCCAACTTCGGTCAGGCAAGCAGCTCGTCCAGCAGTGCAGCCAGTGTGGCGAGCGAGAGCAGCAGCTCGGTCTCTAGTGCGAGTTCTGCGGCATCTAGCGATGTTTCCAGTTCTGCATCGAGCGAGAGCAGTTCGAGTGTAGGTGCTAGTAGTGAAGCCAGTTCATCGGTTAGTTCAGCTTACGTTCCTACCACCGATATCTGGACACCGACATACGCTGCCCTGCAATCGGCAGTGGCGGCAGCACCGGCGGCCAATGCCAATGCCAACTTCAATGTAACAGCGACGCCAATCACCATCGACGGCATTACATTTTATTCAGCAACAGCAGGCAGTTTGCGTTTGCATCTGAACAGTGCGGGCACTGAATATGCGATTAACTACAACGGCACTTCCGTAAAAGATGACACTGCCGGCACACCCGTCACTTTTGTTGAGGGTGGCACTCAAGTGAATCCAACCGCATTGAATATTGGGGGTGGTGTGACTCGTTTTATCTCTGTGCCATTTACACCCAGCGCGCTGCCGATAACTTTAACGGTTACCTATTCAAATGGCAGCGCAACGGCTCCGGGTGCTTGTCAAAATGGCCAGGTTGCGATTGTTGACCAAAATGGCAAAACCTGGAAAGTAGGGTCTTCTTGCAGCAACCCGAATAAAACCACCTTAACCGCAACCATTGCTGACCCGACGGTTTCAGAGTTATTTATTCTGATGAGCCGCAACGGCGATGGCGGTGGTGGCATCCGCATTTGGCAAGTGGAGGTAACCCAATAAATCTGCGTAAACAAAACGACCGGCCACTATGCCGGTCGTTTTGTTTTGGTTGAAAATTCCAGCCGACAAATTGCGTTACCAGAAGGACACCATAAAAAAATTTCAATCGGACAATGTTATTCAATCAATACCCCACTTTTTAATTATTTTAATAACAGGGGTACGCCATGAAACTGAATTATTTTAAATCCATAAGTTTGCTGTTTACATTTTTATTCTGTGTTGCCAATCCGACCAGAGCCGCACTGATTACGACTGAATTTTCTGAATTGGTCGGCAATCAGGGCACAGTGGACATTAATCTCTCGCTCGCTAGCGGTGAAAACTTTAGCGGTTTTTCGCTGTATTTTTCTGAAACTTTGTTTTCTGATCTGGATATTATTTTCAGCCCGGCTGATTGGGACAGCCTTGTTGTGCAACCCGATGCACTGCTCGGTGCAGGCCTGTTTGATAGTTACAACCCGGCGGGTTTGAGCTCGGGTGTTGCACGCGTGTCGTTTACTTATCTCTCCATACTTCCGTTTGATGCGTTGGCCTATGATTTTTACGATGCGGATTTTTCCATCGTTGAATCAGGATCATCTACGAACGTCACCACTCCCGTGCCTGAGTCTTCGTCGACTATTTTGTTTTTGCTCGGTTTGATTGCAGTGGCATTGCGTCAGTCCACTAAACGTCAGCAGGTGGCAGCATGAAAAATCGAAACCTGATAAAACATTTTGCGTCGCTCTGTGCGATTTTATTTTCAGCCAACAGTTTGGCGTTGGATCTCAACGTGGTTACGCTCAATAAACTAAGTGAAACCCGCATTGATCGCACCACTTACGATTATGTATTTTCCGTCACCGTACAAAACGGTGCGCAAGCCGTTAACAATGCGGCGCAAACCTTAACGGCGAGCGGTGCAGGCACTACCATTCTTGACGGCAGTGTGTTGCTCGGTAATCTCGCTAGCGGCGAGCAAATAACACCGGCCGACACTATAAAAATTCGCCATAACCGCGCGCTGCCATTTGATCAATCGGCATTGGTGTGGTCCGCCAGTGGAACACTGGTGGCTTCATCGTCCAGCGCGGCAAGCAGTGTTGCAAATCGAGTATTGTTGAATGAGCCATTTAATATTGATAAAGCAACTTTGTTCAGCGCGGCTTATCGTTCCATTTCAACCGATTCATCTGCGCCATTGTTTTTTGTAACCGGTGGCAACAGCGGCATTACGATTGCTAATAATCAATTAACGTTAGCAGCAGCGCGCCTTACCATTGGCAATAAACCGCCACGCACTAACACCACGTCAGGCGATTCCAGTGTCAATGGCGATTTTGATTTAAGCAAGCCCTATCGCATTTCATTTCGCGTTGTTACCGCGTCGGGTTCCGGTGCGCTGCAAGTGATGGTGGATAACAATACCACTAGCGCGGGCAATTCAGTACACGGCAGTGCATCGCGCATATTTAATGCGAGTGCCAACAGTTTAGTGGCAGGGCAAGTGATTGAATTGTTGCCCACCATCGGCACGGCAAATTCATTTATTTCGCTGCGCACGGAAAGTTCTGCGTCGGTAACAATTGATGATGTGGTCATTGAATATCTCGGTGGTGCGGTTACCAGTTCTGCAGCGCCCTCATCGACAGCGGCCTCATCAATTCCTGCATCCAGTAAAAGCAGTACACCGCAGAGTTCCAGTGTGGCGACGTCAATCAATACTTCATCCAGTGTCGTTGCATCGGTTGCGCCAAGTAGCATAGCAACCAGCCAATCTTCCAGTAGTGTTGCTTCCTACAACGGCGCACTGCGCCCGGCAAAAATGGAAGGCTTTGCAGCCCATGCGGGTGTGACCGGTGGGCAAGGTGGTGCAGTGGTAACCGTGACTACCGGCACGCAATTAAATGCAGCACTCTGCGCGCGTGCGACTATGAGTACACCGGTTACCATTTTGGTGAACGGCACTATCAGCCACGCCAATACCACAGCGCAAGGTTGTAATACCCAAGCCGATGTCATTGAAATAAAACAAATGAGCAACATTTCCATTATCGGTGTAGGCACCAACGCGCTGTTTGAAGAAATGGGTATCCATGTGCGCGATGCGTCCAACATCATTTTGCAAAATCTGCATATCCGCAATGTGAAAAAAAGTGGTTCACCTACGTCTAACGGTGGCGATGCGATCGGTATGGAAACCAATGTGGATCGTGTGTGGATTGACCACAATCACCTTGAAGCATCCGGTGGTGAAGAAGACGGTTATGATTCATTGTTGGATATGAAAGCAGGCGTGACTAACGTAACGGTTTCATACAACTTGTATAACGATTCCAGCCGCGCCGGTTTGATCGGTTCAAGCGATAGCGACAACAAAAACACCAACATTACCTTCCATCACAATTGGTACAAAAATATTGAACAGCGCACGCCGTTAATTCGCCATGCGCTCGTGCATATGTACAACAACTATTGGTCGAACGATCGCATCGACTATATGTTCCATGCGATCAACTCGCGCATGAATGCCAAAGCCTTGGTGGAAAGCAATTATTTTTATAATGTCAATAATCCGCTGATCGCCTCCGACGATTCGGATGTTGCCGGTTGCTGGCAAACCAATAATGAAAACACCGTACTGCCATCGATTTATTACAGCCGCACTGTCGGCAATGGTGCCTTGGTAGTTCCAGAAGTGGTGGATGGACAACTGCAATCAACCTGCAGCGTGACCGTGCCTTACACGGTTGAAATGGATCACTCATCCACAGTGCCGGAAATTGTGATGGCTAACGCAGGCGTTGGAAAAATTACGCCCTTTGTTAATGGCTCCAGCAGCAGTTCAAACCCTGCCTCATCGAGCGTTGCGTCGCTTTCGTCCACCAGCAGCAGCTCTTCAAAAAGCAGTTCGTCTGTAATTAGTTCTTCAATCGCCAGCTCTGCGATTTCATCGAGCGTCAGTAGTTCATCATCGAGTGCAGCTTATATTCCGGGCGATGTAAACCTGAGTGCGGACTGTATTAATCTCGCCACTAATCCGAACGTCAACTGGCGCGATACCACCTTGCAAACCGATCAGGAAATTGTGGAGTGTTTATACAAAACGCTCGGCACGCCGGTGGGCTATGGTGAAAATGCCAAAGGCGGATACGATCCTAATGGCAATAGCAAACTCACTATCATCACTAAAAATTCCAGCACTTCGGTTGCCGCGAGGGGTTCACCTTCCGCCTGTTCAATGTTGTCAACGGCCAAATCGGCC
>NZ_JBRFPI010000132.1:0-208 GCF_053579595.1 Cellvibrio sp. | reverse complement strand
CAGCAAGTGTTGGAAGCAATTAGCGGTGAAGCGCACAATTGGATAGTGTTCGACAAAATCCAATTCGCGCAGCCAACCGAAATTGGTATGTACCGTTTGGGTTGCAGCAATGCGACAGTGCAATCCATTCTCGGCGCAACCGAAGCGGAGTGTGTTAACTATCAACAATGGTGTGCAAAAAACAGTGTGAGTGAATCGGCGTGCGTAA
>NZ_JBRFPI010000131.1:0-10587 GCF_053579595.1 Cellvibrio sp. | reverse complement strand
TTGATCAAAGCTGAGTTGCGGAATAATTCGGCCGCGCCCGAGATCATCATCGCTGTTGATTTCCAGTGTCGGAAATTGTCCATATAAGCTTTGCCCTTTCACTGCGCCTCCCATTACCCAATGGTGACTGCCCCAGCCGTGATCGGTGCCATCGCCATTGCGTGCGAGCCTCCGACCAAATTCCGATGTGGTAAATGTAGTAACGTTATTTTCCACGCCCAAGGCTTCCAGTGCTTGATAGAAAAGTGCTAGCCCCTCATCCAGTTGAAAAAGTAGTTGAGGGTGTTGTTGGAGTTGGTCGCGATGTGTATCAAACCCCCGGAGCGTGACATAAAAAATTTGGCGTTTAACTTGAAATGCATTCTGCGCGGCGATCAAGCGAGCGACCATTGCCAGGCTTTCCACAAAACCGCCTCTACTTTGCGTTTTATAAATCGGTAAATCGGGATTGGGCTGGCTAGCGAGAATATCCGCTACATATTGTGCCGTTCCCCATGCATTCATTTGTACGTTTGAATAATAACGCTGTAATAAATGATTGCGTTCAGCACTGAGAAAGTGGCGATAAAGTTTTGCGCGCGATGCCGGGAACGCAGTCGGATTTTCTTCCGACAATTGATTAATGATACTTACACCGCTATTTTTTACGGTGTAGGGGAGTTGCAGGTTGCCGCGCTGCCAGTAATTATCACCCGATATGCTGATGTTCATCGCCAATTGTTGGTTGATGTTTACATCACCCATCATCTCCGCAATTCGCCCGGCCCAACCGGTACTCAAATCGCCGTTATTGAGTGTATCTGCATAAAGTGTTTGATCATGGTGAGAAAATAAATGCGTAGGTGGTGTTGCCGTTTTATCAAGATAGGATTGTTTGTTAATCGGTTCTAGCATGTTGCCCACATTCGTTATAAGCGCGAGCTTGCCTTGATTAAAAAATCCGCGCGTCTTGTTAAGGAGCGGATGAACACCATAGCTACCTTGGTTCTGCGTATTGAGTGCCAAGAGTTGTTCGCGCGGTACCGCGAGTTCCTGCCGAATATTCTGATATGACTTGTATGCAGAATCTCCCATGGGAACCAGGCAGTTAAATGCATCATTACCGCCCTGCAAATAAATACACACCAATGCTTTGTAATCAGTATTATTTTGTGCTTTAGCGAATAACGGCAAGAGACTTCCGCCCAGCACGCTGCCCAATGCGCTTTTGCTAAATAATTTAATAAAGTTGCGACGGCTATTTATTATTTTCATGTTATTACCTTTGAATCGCGTATTCAGGTGAGATGGCAATTAAAAAAATCGTTTCATAAACTCGCGCCAAAGGGTCTTGCAGCAGACTGATGTGTTCAACAATCAACGCCGAATGTTCAGCACTGATTTGCCCTTGGGTTAAAAGCAGGTTTACCCTATCGACCAATGCAATGGGTGTGCTTGCTAAAGCGATCTCAGTGTCCAGGTTTAATAATGCTTTGACGGGCAGATTATTCCAGCGCGAGTTGCCCCCCCATGCTTGTCCGGTGTCTGTGTAGAGGTCTTTGTCATTGTAATGACGGCGATAAATTAAATTGGCTAACAGATTGGCTTGGTTAACCGCCGCCGCGCCGCCAAATACTTGCAATTCGGGCGCTAATAAATTTTTAGTTGCAAGCTCGCCCGGTGGGCTGTAATCGGTTTGGTAAAAATTAAATACCGTGGGTGAATACAAAAATGTTTGTTCGATGGGATCTTCGGTTAAATATTGAATGGTATTCACCCAAGCTCCGTTGGGGCCTTTCACTGGTGTGCCGCGCGCTTTGAAACTGCGCCAAATGCCCGCAATAACCAGTGGTGTTTCTTTGTGTTTGCCAAAGTAGTCTGCGCTTTCTGCAGGAATATTATTCGCTTCTTGATCCAGATAAATCGCTTTTATCACTGATTTCATGTCGCCTTTAATGCCTTGCCCATTGTTGTTAAATACATTGGCGATGCGCGCGATATAGGCGGGGCTAGGGTTGCTGGTAATTAAATGTTGTATAAGTTTTTTGCAAATAAAGGGCGCGATATTCTCGTGCGCCATAATATTGTTGATTGCCGCATTGAGATCTTGCCTGGGTGTTTGCCCTGCGGGAATGACTTCGCCATTGAGTAACGTTTTTGCGCCCGAATCGTGAAACTCAGCAAATGCTTTCATCGGCTCGACGTTACTAATAGGCGTTCGCCAGTATGCAAATTCGCCGCCTTCGGCGAAGGTGGTATTAGTCGAAAATGTCCAACCGGTAAATACGCGTGCAAATTCATTGACGGTTTGTTGGTCAAAGGTGGGAATGGGTTTTCCATTCGCATCGCATTTAATGCTGCCATCGATATTCAGTTGCTCAAGACCGATGCTGAATAATTGTAAAATTTCACGCGCATAATTTTCGTCAGGATGAATGTCGCGTGCTGGATCGGCTTTGGGGTTATTAATGGAGCTGAGGTAAATGCCCATAATGGGGTTCAAACTGATAGCCGTTAAAAGATCCCCATAATTGCCAAATGCCTGCTCGGCTAAAATGTCGGTGTAGTTAGCAAATCCGCGTTCGCGCGCATATAAGCCGTTACTCGCGTGCGACACTACCACTATTTGGCTAAGTGCCAAGACCACGCGCTGACGCAATTGGTCTGAACCCCAAATAACGGTTTCCCACCAAATATCATGTTTGGCTATTAATCTGTCCCATTCACCGCCCGTTGCGTCGTCGTAATACATTCTGGGTGGAACAGGAAGAAAGCCCCAGGTTTTAACCCGCTCGTCAAGGTGTGCAACCTGGGATGTGAGTGGCGTTGATAGCTGCTGTTCTAACCAAGCCTCTTTTCCGTTAACGAGAATAAAATCGATATCTTTTGCCGTAACTCCAAAGCTCCCTTGGGCAAGAAATCGCGCGGCGTCACGCGCTTTATCCCAATCGGCTGAGTTGCGCGTGGGTAGCACAGGGTCAGGTTTTAAATCGGGTTGTAATGGTTTGATTTGAGTGGTTGCAGCCGTTGAGCTGTAGCTGATTGTGCTTTTAACACTGGAGCTATTTTTTCCAGGTTCGCTTCCTCCGCCACCGCCACAGCCGGTGAGCAGTAACAGGATGCTGATGTGCGGCAAGTGCCGATATTGAACGGATAATTTCATTATTAGATCCCTCGCTGATGTTGAGGATGCTAAAGTCTCCCGCGAAGGGCGTGTGCCTAAATTGATGAGCGGTCACCATAATCAATTAACGGTAGTTAGATTCAATGAGCGGTTGCTGTATTAGTGAAAACAAAAATCGCTGGAGTTGGAGCTTCCGTCTGGTAAGCTGACAAAAAAATAAATAGATAATGCGTGTCAAAAGAGTGTAGAAAATTTCACTATGAGCAAAAGTTTCCCTTTAAAAGAAAGTGATATGACTAATCGATTTCCATCCAGGGAATTTTGGTGTTGCTCCATAGTTGGTTGGGGCCTTTATATTTTGCTTAATGCAACCGGCGTCTATCTTCATAATGGCGATTTTTTTGGGCAGTTACCTCATTCGTTGCTAATCGGCTGTTTGGGAATGGTATTCAGCGTTGTGTATCGCTATAGCGCACATCAATTCCGTTGGCATTTTCAGAATCCACTCTCCTTGGTGCCTCTCGTAGTGCTGTTAGCTGTCGTATTTGGTTATGTATTTACGTTGATTGATTATTCGTTGCTGAGAGGCGAGCCAGTAAAAGACATAGTTGTCGGTTTGATAACCATGCCAGAGAATTACTGGTGGTTTCCCTTTGCGATTAGTCAGTGGATAGGCACCAGTTATGTGTTGCTTATCTGGCTGCTGCTATTTAATTTCATTCAGGCTGAGCGCTATGATCCGCGTCCACAAAAAGCAACGCGATGGGTAAGCGTGGCTGCAGTGGCTGTGCTGTATCTGTTTAATGAATTTTTTCACGCGTTGGTGGTAATTGCTTATTACAACCCGGAAGGTTTTCTGTTCTCCTTCGATTTTTTTATGAACAATCTCTATGTGTTGGTCACTGGGGTTGTTTTTGCTGCGTCAGTCCTGCTATTTCGTCCCCAATATCCGGTATTTGGTTCTTATCTGCTTTCCTCAATTCCTGGGCTGGTCTTCATTATTTTTTGTACCAGTTTTTTCTGCATGCTGACTTTTCGTATGCTGCTCTCAATGGAAAGTTTGGAGCAAAGCAGCCTGGTTGATTTGCCAAAAAATATAGCGGCTGTTTTTACCGGGTCTGGTCAGTTGTGGTTAAACAAACATGAATTTATCGGCACTTTGCGATCGCAATTGGATCTGCAGGCCGTTATCGTTTTGTTGGTTATGTATTTCAGGTATCCCTATGGTCATTTCACTAGGCAACCACCTGATGCGGTGTTTGATCTCAAACTCGGGTTACAATTTTGGGCTTACAATATTGGCGGCTGGTCAGTCCTGGGGTGCTATTTATACTTCTCGGATCTGTTGAGCTGGCAGTCAGTATCCGATGAGTTTGCGCGCACTATGCTCATCACGCTAATCAGTAGTGGCATATTTGTTGGGCTATTGATGCGCTCCCTCATTCAGCGTTTTCAATTGTTGGATAAGACACTGGTTGATTTTTCGCTGGCGATGTTTTTGCTGTCACTCGTATTTGGTTTGCTATTGGCCGGAGGCTTGTGGTTAATGGGGTACGTCATCGTATTTGCCAGTGACGCAGCGGTGCAACTGCAACAATATGAACACTTGGTGAAAGGCGGTGGATTTTTTATTCCCTTAATTGCAGTAACCAGTGCGGGCTGCTGGATGTGGGTAATGATTTATGAAAAATCAGTCGCGCAGCGGCGGCAAAGTCATGATCAGTTAAGGCAATTGCAATTAGAAAAAAATTATAAAGAGTCTCAATTGAATTTGTTGGCCGGAAAGATTGATCCGCATTTTATTTTTAATGCACTGAATAATATTCGCGCATTGATTCGCGAAGATGCCGAAAAAGCCCGCGAGTCAATTTTGGTGTTGTCGGATATTTTGCGCATACCCCTGGCGGGTAACGGTAGTAAAATTCCCTTGTTGGACGAGCTGACGCTCGCCAGAAATTATATTCAATTGAGTAAAATTCAACTGGAGCATCGTCTGGTTTATGCTGAAAACATTGACCCAGAGTTGACGCGAGCCTTAATTCCACCCATGGTTTTACAAATTTTAATGGAAAATGCCATCAAGCATGGCATTAGCCAGCTACCGGACGGCGGAAAATTGGTGTTGGAGGTCTATGCGGTCGCGGGAAAATTGCGCTGCATACTCAGCAATAATGGCAGTATGAAAAAAGAGTCCGGACAAAAAGGTTTTGGGTTGGGTTTGAATAATATCCGCGAGCGCTTGCAATTGTTGTATGGCGGCGACGCCAGTTTTAATTTAAGTGAAAAGAATCAAGTCGTTTTTGCCACCTTGACTCTACCCTTGGAGTATTCACAATGAAGGCCATGATCATTGAAGATTCACGTCTGGCGCGGCAGGAACTGAAAGAGCTATTACTCGCGCATCCTCATATTTCACTCTGCGCCGAAGCCGAAAACCCACGCGATGCCTACGTCATTATCCAGCGTGAAAACCCCGAGCTGTTATTTCTGGATATTAATATGCCCGGTAAAAATGGCTTTGAGTTATTGCAAGAATTATCCTACGACCCCAAAGTGATTTTTATCACCGCTTATGCAGACCAAGCAATTCACTCGTTTAATTTCAATACTGTCGATTATTTGTTAAAGCCGGTTTCCCCAGAGCGATTGCAAAAAGCATTGGATAAGCTTAAGGCCGACACCGCCGTAAATGAAGCGGAAGAGATCCAACCGGCCCTGGAATTTCACAGCCAAGTCATGTTGCGTGACGGGGACAAGTGCTACTGGGTTCGATTGCAAGATATTCATTATTTTGAGAGCTGCGGCAATTACACCCGGGTATTTTGGGCAAATGAAAAAGTGACTTTATTTCGCGCCCTCGGGAAAATTGAATTACGCCTCCCTGAAACCCATTTCTTTCGTGCGAACCGCCAACAAATAGTGAACATAACAGAAGTTGTTAATGTAGAACCTTGGGTAAATGGTGGTTATCAATTGCAACTACGATCCGGCATGGTGCTCGAAATTTCCCGCCGCCATGCAACGCGGTTTCGGGAATTGTTCAGTTTGTGATTTTCAATACAGGGTTTTGCCCAGCATTTAATCGTCCGAACACTGCATTTGAATTCTCCCACTTTTGGTATCTGAATATCGTCCAATAGGCTGGAATTTAATCATATTTTAACGGTTCAATAGTGGTTGCCGGTTGCTTACCCAAATTAGTAGAAGTAGCATGAGGCCTTTGATGGGGTTGCTGCTGAGCGATTAGCGATCAAAAGCCGGATTGCCGATAATCCCCTGTTGTTAAACGCTGAATCTGATAAAGAGAAAATCACATGTCTGCTGTTAAGGAAATAGTTTTAACCTTTAGTTGTCAGGATTCCAAAGGCTTGGTGGCCGCCGTCGCTACTCTATTTGCGACCTTGGGCTTTAATATTAAAGAGTCTTCCCAATTTGAAGATGTGCAAAGCAATCGCTTTTTTATGCGTACAGTATTTGAGTGCCCGGTGGGTTACAACCTGGGGCAGATTCGCTCGCTGTTTAAGCCGCTCGGTGAGCAGTATCAAATGGATTGGAATATTTTCGATAGCCACACCAAACCGCGTGTGTTGATTGCCGTTTCCCAGTGGGGACACTGTTTGAATGCGCTGCTGAATAGTTGGAAAAATGGCTCGCTGCCGATTGATATTGTCGGTGTTGTTTCAAATCACAATGTGATGCGCGATTTAACTGAATGGTATGAATTGCCGTTTCATTATTTGCCGATTACCGCTGATACCAAAGCCGAACAAGAAGGGCAGTTGTGGCAGTTGATGCAGGATTTGCAGGCGGAATTTTTAGTGCTTGCACGCTATATGCAAATTCTCTCTGACGATTTGTGCCGCAAATTAAATGGCCGCGCGATTAACATCCATCACTCATTTTTGCCGGGTTTTAAAGGCGCAAAACCTTATCACCAAGCGTTTGAGCGCGGCGTAAAACTCATCGGCGCGACCGCGCATTTTGTTACCGCCGATTTGGATGAAGGCCCGATTATCGAACAATCGGTTGAGCGTGTATCCCACGTGAATTCGCCGGATGAAATGGCGGAAATCGGGCGCGATATTGAAGCTGTGGTGTTGAACCGCGCGGTGCGCTGGCATGCAGAACATCGCGTGTTGTTGAATGGCACCAAGACGGTGGTGTTTTCGCGATAAGACTTTACCAACGTTTTTTGGTAAAGATGTTGTGAATAAAAAACGCGGCGATATGGTTATCGCCGCGTTTTTTATTGGAACCAATAATATGGCTACGTTATTTGCTTGTCGCTTTTTTAGCCGATGCCGCCAGCGCCAACAACCCCAGTGCAACAATCCCGAACGACACATTCAAACTACTCTGCTCAGCGATAAAACCAATCACCGCTGGACCCGCCAATAATCCCGCATAACCCATGCTGACGACTGCTGCAATTGCCAAGCCCATCGGCATGGAATCCTGGTTGCCTGCAGCGGTAAATAGCACCGGTACTATGTTGGAAGCGCCCACGCCTACCAGCGTAAAACCAATAAATGCGGCGGCGCTGTAAGGTACAAAAACCACTAACAAAAATCCGCTGGCGGCGCAGAGCCCGCCCCAGAAAACAACGCGGGTGCCGCCGAGGGCGTTAACGATTTTATCGCCAGTGAAGCGGCCAATAGTCATGGCGACGGAGAAACAAGCGAAGCCCAAGCCGGCATAGACCGGATCAATGCTGCGCATGGTATTGAGAAATACCGCGCTCCAATCCAGTACCGCACCTTCGGCTAGAAAAGCTGCAAAACACAGTGCGCCGATCAGTAATACTTTGCCGCGCGGCAACACAAAAAAAGGTTCGCGCTCGCCGCTGTTATTGCTGTCATTCGTTTTGGGTAATAGATCTTTTGCGCAATAGCTCAGCATCATTAACAACACGATGGTGAGGCTCAAGAGCGCGTGAAAGGGCGATAAACCCAGCCACATAAGTGCACTCATCACCACCGCACCAAAAATCCCGCCCAGGCTATAAAAGCCATGGAAGCCGGACATCATCGCGCGGCCGCTGGCTTTTTCTACCACCACGGCTTGCATGTTCATGGCGACATCGGTGGCGCCGAGCATCATCCCAAATATCAGCAGATTAATAGCCATGCCGGGCACACCGGGAGCTATGGCGAGGCATACCAAACTCAAACACATCAACAATAAGCTGCTGGTGATAACTCGCCGGCAGCCGTAGCGATTGACCAATAATCCGGTGACTGGCATGGCCAGCAGTGAGCCGACCCCAAAACACAAAATCAATAAACCGAGAGTAGATTCACCAATGGCCAGGCGCGCTTTGACAAACGGAATCAGCGGCGCCCATGCGGACATTGCGAGGCCGGTGATCAGAAAAGCGAAACGGGTTGAGAGTTGTTGCCGGGCACCAAGGGCGGATGTGGCGGATACATCAGACGCAGACATACATATTCCTGAAACAAACAGCTCCCTGCACTCGATTTGGGTACGGGGAGTGGAAAAACGGAAGTGAAAAACATAAATAGTGGTGGCTACTATAACAGTTGAAGCCGACGGTCTTGGGTGATGATTTGTAAAGCCCTACCAACCCGATTATGGATGGTCGGAAGGGGCGATGTTCTTGGCGAGCGGGTCGTAGAAACTGGTGTTATCGACTCTATCCAGAATGGCTTGATAGGTGCCATTCGCTTTCATCGCGCGCAGGCCGCGATTGAAAGTATCGATAATGAGCACGGAGTCCGGATTGGTTTTACTGGCGAGCAAATAGCCTTTCGGGCTGACCAGCGCCGGTTCGACCACCTTGAGTTTGCGCGGATCTATGCTGAGTTGCGCGGCCATATAAAATCCGCACATCTCGTCAGTGGCAAAAATATCGGTGCGTTTGGCCATCAGCAGTTTCAGGTTCTGCACATCCGAGGGAACCATAATCGGGCTGATGATATTGCTGTCGATCGCGCGATAGAAATCTTCGGTGTAGGTGAACCCGAGTGTGGCACTCATTCGATACTGGCTCAGGTCGCTGAGGGTTTTCCAATGTATTTCGGCTTCATTCCGGCGCTGGAAAAAGACCGTTCGGTTGGTGATGAGTAAATCGCTGAACAGCATGGACTCACGTCTTTCGGTACTTTCGTACCAGTAGGAGGTGGCATCAAATTTCCCTTGCCGCGCTTCTTCAAAGGCGCGTTTCCAGGGCTGATACACAAAATCAACCTTGACGCCCTGGTTGGCAAAGGCCTCGGTAATAATGTGATTGACATAGCCGTCGTGGGGCAAGGCCGAACCTGTCCAAGGTGGGTATTCGCCGGTGGCGATAGTGATGGTGCGGCTTATCTGGGTGGGGGATGTGGCTTGATTTGTCTCGCAAAAACCAAGCGGTGTCTGCCACAGCAATAACAACGCCACTGCAACCGATGTTGGCCGACAGTAGCGAAACAGATTGTTCAAGCGTGCGATAACCCCTCGCATTCATTTCTCCTGATTTTGTGCCCTGCGAGCACAGAGCTGCTTTAACAATGGTCAAGCTTTGATAAATGCGCAAGTTTCGCCGCCATCAAGTTACTTCTACGTCGAGTCCCCTCGTCTCGATCTCCTGGTTTATCAAATATCAGGTTTGCCAGCATACCAGCGCATTTTCTCCCGGTACTTGCACCTGTGGGTGAGCGGGAATCACCCGCAGGCTAAAATCGCCGGCGGGGCGAGCCTTCGGCAGCAAGCCGCTATAGTGATAGGTGTTGGCGATACCGGCGCGGGTGAGTGTCAGGCTGATGCGTTCTGCGGGCTGTTTACCCTCGTTATCGGCGATTGCCTCCACGGTAATATTGTCCGGTGTAATCGCTCCGAGGTAGATATTCACCTCCAACCGCCAGCCGGTCTCGGCGTCAGTGAAACTGCGCTCGCCGATATGAATTTCATGCCAGTGCCTGTGTAAATGTCGCGTCCATTCGTTTAGGGTTTTAGCGAGCTGGCACTGGTTTTCAACCCGCGCCTGAAACCCTTTTGCGGCGGGTAGGTAATGCTGCTCAATGTATTCCTGCAGCATGCGATTACTGCTAAAGCGCGGTGTGAGTTGCACCATGCTGTTGCGCATTTGCTGAATCCATTCACGGGGGATGTCTTCGGCATCGCGCGCGTAAAAGCGCGGGATGATTTCATCTTCCAACAGTCGATAAAGCTGCTCTGCATCAGCGCTGTCTTGCTCTGGATCATGCTCTTCACCATCACCCAGCGCCCAGCCGAATTCCGGCTGGTAGGCCTCGGCCCACCAGCCATCCAGCGTGGATAAATTCAATCCGCCATTAACCAGAACTTTCATACCGCTGGTGCCGCTCGCCTCCCAGGGACGGCGCGGATTGTTGATCCACACATCCACACCTTGAACCAAATGTTGCGCGAGGCTGATGTCGTAGTCTTCGATAAAGAGCAAATGCGCTGCGACCTCTGGCCGTAGCAAAAACTTCTGCCAACCCTGCAGTTTGGTTTTGCCGATA
>NZ_JBRFPI010000130.1:0-10602 GCF_053579595.1 Cellvibrio sp. | reverse complement strand
GGCCGCCGTAAGCCGCTCCCCAACCACCCGGTGAAAACTCTGCACCACTGATAACATTGGGTGCAAAAATCGAGAAGCGGCCGCCACCGCCGACATCTTCTTGTTCACCGAGTGACGCATCAAAATGCACCGCTTTATCAAAAGGAAAATCATCAACGAATAATAAATTATCCCGGGGGCCACGACCGCGTACGCTAAAGTTCGCGAATTCTCCGGTGGATGCAAGACCAGGTAAACCGTCCAGCGAGAGGAGCGGATCTGAACCACCGCCAACGGCATTGGCCAGGGCTTCTCTATCGAGATAGCTGCCGTTAACAGATGCAATGACTTCCGTTTGTTTTCCGAGAACCAGCATTTCCTCAATTTCAATTACCTGCTCTCTAAGCTCGAATTCAAGCTTGATATTTTTGCGCGTAATCACGCGTACGCTTGGCTCATAGGATGAAGTGAACCCGCTTTTGGCCAAGTTCACTGAGTAGAGACCGGGGTCGAGCTGTTCAACGACGATGCGACCTTGTGCATCGGTTTCAACAGATCGCGTGGAATTGGTTTCCCGTTTGGTGATCCTGATCTGCACATTTGAGAGTGGCCGGTCAGTATTTTGATCTTTGACAATGACAGTCAGCGCACCGGGCGCCTCTGCTGCATGGGTAGAAAGTGAGAAGCAAAAAAGTGGAAATCCAATCAGGAGCACCGACAGCGTCAACCACCATATCTGTCGCAAATTACTGCTCATATTGCTCAAGTGCCTGTTCATATTGCTATTCCTCCAGGAATCGACCATGTTTATTTGATAAAACACCGGGAGGTTAACAACACAGATGTGACTAAAAAGTCGCTGACGAAGCCTGCCTACTCGAAGCGCAAGGCACCATGATGGAAATAAAGCTGGATATAATGGATTGCATGCAAAATGCAGTGCTTGCGGAAGAAGATTTTAAATCGCAGTGCGAAGGCATGCCGCAAACGGCGGTGGCGATTGTTGGGCGCGCGACAGACGCGCCCACTACATTCAATTACTTGATTGCCGAAAACTCAGTAGCCACTAAAAACGTTGACTCAACGCTCGCCACTATAGGCCCATTCGCTTCGCTTTCTGTGCGAACCTTTATCCACTCCGGATCAGCAGCAAATGCTTTCCACGCGGCGTCTGCTGCTGCGCGGTTTTTGTATTTCAAAATGTAATGCAGTTTATCGCCATTTTTTTGTTCTACTGGTAACCAATAGCCCACATTTTCCATGCCGTGGCGTGCAAAAATTTTAGTGGTGTGATTTTTAAAACGCGCGAGCAGATCCGGCATTTTTCCTGGATGCGTGGTGTACACGCGCAGCTCAAAAACGGGGATGTCATCGGCGGCGAAAACGGGGGTAATCGCAACGATACTGAA
Source organism: Cellvibrio sp. (assembly GCF_053579595.1). Lineage (NCBI taxonomy): Bacteria > Pseudomonadati > Pseudomonadota > Gammaproteobacteria > Cellvibrionales > Cellvibrionaceae > Cellvibrio > Cellvibrio sp. The sequence goes on along the minus strand of NZ_JBRFPI010000130.1, from coordinate 9,214 downwards.
CAAGGTAATTAGCGCACAAATTATTTTTTTCATGGGGATCTCAGCCTGTAGTTGGATAGCGTATTTAAAGCGATTTAGTCATAAACGCACTGTAAGGATCTTCTTCGTAATCGCTGAATGGCCCGCAGTATTCAAAACCAAAACGTTCGTAGAGTTTGCGTGCGGGAATAAAAAAGTCTTGCGTCCCAGTTTCCAAACTCAAGCGCTGGTAATTGCGCTCCGCCGCCACACCCAATATATGCCCCATGATTTTTACCGCTACGCCTTTACCGCGATAAGCATTGGCGGTGCGCATGGATTTAATTTCCGCATGTGTTGCATCCAATTCTTTTAGTGCGCCACAACCGGCTAACTGGTTGCCGTCCCACACTGACCAAAAAGTGATTTCCGGTTTGCGTAACTTATCCAAATCCAACGCATGCACACTTTCGGGCGGCGATACGGCGTACATATCCGTCAAATGCTCCGTTAGTATTTGCGCAACTTCGGGGCCACACAGGTCGTCGATTTTAATTAACATTATTAGCTCCTTTTAATTTACTGAATAATTCAACCCCAAGTAGATACTGCGCCTCTTGCCACTCGTGGCGATTGCACATGCTTTTGCATTTGTAAGCCGCTAGCGTGTTACATATTGCATCAACCCAAGCTTGCGCACTACTGATGGCAGGGCCGGGTTGTGCAGCTTCAACCAATTGTTGTGCTGCGGGTGCAAGTGAGGTATTGGCACCCTCGGCGACGATAAATTTTATGTACAGAAATTTATTGTATGCCGCTTTAAATTCTTGATGTGTAGGGACAGCTAGGGAGATATCGGGCAGACAGGAAACGATTCCAGCATAATCAGTTTTATTCTGGTTACCAGCGCGATAGATCGCCAGAAGAATCCAGGCATCCATTCTATTTAATCTATACATTGAGATTCCCAAAATATTCAGCACTCAAAGCCATTATTGCTGGGTTAAATTATTCATCCACTTGCGGCTGATAACACGCTTGATCACGGGAATAAATTTCAACCCGTCTTCCAAAAACATCAATGCATAAATATAGACAAACGATAGTTTGGTCAAAAATACCACGGCGATATAAATCGGTAAACCAAACACCCACATGACGATGGTATCGGTGATCAAGGTAAAGCGGTTATCGCCCCCTGCGCGAAGCACGCCGATAATGCGCATCATATTGATAATTTTTACCCAGACCAGTAAACAAAATACGCCTAGGGTGCTTAACAGCAGATCGGTAGATTTTTCATCGAGCTGATCAAAAATCAAAAGCATCCAGGGGCGTGCGAACCAGAGCGCAGAACAAAATACAATTAACAGCACAAAGGTGATGCGATCAAAAAATTTATGTAACTGCCACGCAGTTTCATTATTACCGGCGCCCAACTCGCGCCCGATCAATACCGCCGACGCATTGGCGAGGCCGACAAACAACGCAAAGAACGCACTTTCAATCGGCACTATGACGCCCATTACGGCGAGCGCTTCTGTGCCCGCATAACCGGTAACTAAATGATAAGTAGAATTGCCCACGGCCCAGATCGCGTAGTTGGCAACCAGCGGCAAAGAAAAGGCGAGATAGCGACTAATTTGAACTTTATCCAACCCCATGCGCAATTGCGCAAAGCTCAACGCAAAACCGTGTTTTTTTGCGTAGATCCAACCCACCACAATCAGCAATTGCAAAAAGCGCGAGCCTAACGTCGCCCAGGCTGCACCGGCGACACCCAAGGCGGGAAATCCCCAGTTGCCGCCAATTAATGCATAGTTGCCGATAATATTTAACGCCGCGGCAAAAACACCGGCAACCAACGGCATAGTAGTGCTACCCAATGCACGCAGCGAGGCTTCGTAAATAACGATCCATTGCGTGAACAATAATGCCGGTGCGGTGATGATGAGATATTGCGCCGCGAGCGCGACGACTTTTTCATCCGGATTAATCCACCCCAGGCAGGTATTCGAGGCAAAACCAAATACCAGCACAAACGGAATCATCACCGTAGTGCCCACCAGCAAAGTAACGGCGAGAGAACGCTGGCAACTGACAAAATCTTTTGCGCCTATATATTGGGCAACCAAAATACTGCAGCCAGTCGCAAGGCCGCTCATCAACACCAATAATAAAAAATGGATCTTGGCGGCGAGGCCCACGGCGGCAATTGCACTAGAACCGAGGTCGCCCACCATAATCACATCGGCCATACCCAGGAGCGATTGCATGAGCATCTGCGCCGCCACCGGCAGCGACAATAAAATTACACTGCGCCAAAACGCGCGTTTATCATCGAGGGATACAAGTTGGGGGGAAGAAACCACGTAAAGCTCCGATGCGGGACAAGCAAAGCAGCATTATAGAGGGAATTCTGCCGGGCGATTGTTAATAAGTGGTAAGGCGTTGCGCGCGCAGGGTTCACTTTAGGCAGTGCGCAAAGCGAAACTGCTTTATACAAAAGTGAAGCTTCATTGGTAAAAAGTGCCACGCGTTCGCGCAAAAAATCAGACGATTTAACCATTCTTGATTAGCCAAAATAGCATTGGGTATTACACTTTTGCTCATACCCAATAACCATAACACTACTACGGTATTACACGATGAATGAAACTCTGCCCAACTCCTACCTCCACCAGCGCAGCGAGTTGATTGACTCATTGCGCGGCTTTGCCTTGATGGGAATTTGTCTCGTCCACTTTATGGAATATTTTGAACTCTACTGGGTCAATCAAGACCCAACCGCGCTGCACAATTTCATCTTCTTTTTATTTGCCGGAAAAGCCTACGCGATTTTTGCGCTTATGTTTGGCCTGAGTTTTTTTATCATTATGGATAATCAGGCAAAAAAGGGCGTGAATTTTAGCTACCGTTTTGCGTGGCGCTTACTGATTTTGCTTGCTATTGGTTATATACACACTCTTTATTATCTGGGTGATATTTTGTCGGTATTGGGTGTGATCGGCTTGAGCCTGCTGTTTGTGCAGGGCTTGAGCAACCGTTGGTTAGTGATTATCGCGCTGCTGTGCCTATTGCAGCTGCCGTTTTATTATCATTTTTTTGCCGCACTCAATAACCTACCCGGCGCGAATGATAATCCCGCCTTCTTTTCATTGTTCGGCAATGTGTACGCCGCGATTGAAAAAGCCAGCTTCACTGAATTGATGTTACTGAATAGCAGTGCTGGCCTTTACGCAAAATGGATATTTTTTGTGGAGTCTGGTCGCGGCTTGCAATTGATTGGATTATTTTTGCTGGGCTTGGTATTGGGGCGCATTGGCTTTTTTACCCAAGCGGACAAATTTGATCGCCACCGCATTAAAGCTTTGGGCATAGCACTGCTGGCAACCATTCTCCTCTATGCGTTGGACAAATACCTCGCACAACTGCCTGACACTATTTTTCAGGAAAAAGGCATGGCGAAATGGTATTTACAACAAGCCATTGGATCTTATTTAAGCACGGCGGTAATGGCCAGCCTGGTGCTGTTGTTTGTGCAATTTTATCTGTGGCAGCGCAGCGGAAAATTATTAAACCTGCTCGCGCCCTGTGGCCGCATTAGTTTAAGTATTTATTTAATCCAATCACTGGTGGGTGTGCCGCTATTTTATCCCTATGGTTTGGGCTGGTATAAAACTATCGGCCAAACCAACAGCTTGCTGGTGGGTATCGCCTTTTACACGCTGCTGATTATGTTGGCGCACTGGTGGGTAAAACGTTTCCATTACGGCCCGGTGGAATGGCTGTGGCGCAGCGCAACTTATATGACAACGAAAGTTCCATTCAGACGAAAAACAGAATCTCCAACCCACGACTGATGTATTAATTTTTTAGCGCCGACATACCGCCATCGACATGCAGAACTTGGCCGGTGATCCAGCCCGCTTGTGGTGATAACAAAAACGCTGCCATAGCGGCAACTTCTTTGGGATCACCCACTTTTTGCAATGGATGACGTTTGGCGGCGGCATCCATTTTATCGGCGGTATTCAATAATTTTTCGGCAAGGGAGGTATCCGTTAATGACGGCGCAATGCCGTTGACACGAATTGCCGGTGCCCACTCGGCAGCCAAACTTTTTACCAAGCCCTCAATTGCAGCTTTGCTGCTGGCCACACTCGCATGATAGGGCATGCCTAGGGTGGCGGCCACGCTGCTAAATAAAACCACACTGGCGTTACTGGATTTTTTTAACAGGGGCGCAACAGACTGCAAAGTTCGCACTGCTCCGAGCACATTGATTTGGAAATCTTGCAGGAAATCGTCCACCGATAAACGCGCAAAAGGTTTGAGGTTGATACTGCCGGGGCAATACACCAAACCATCCAATACCTCGGGTAAACCGGCAAGGTCGGGCGCGCGTTCTGCAGGGTTATTTATAAAGAAATGCGCACCGTCAACATCGACGGCATTGCGCGCCCAGATGGTGACACTGTGCCCCTCGCCAATAAGCTGGGCAGCAAGTGCAGCGCCAATTCCGCGTGTGCCGCCAACAATTAAATAGTGTTTCATGATGTTTCCCGTTATCAGCCAGATAATTAAGCTGATACGAAATCATCACGGTTTTGGATCCTTATTCTTTGCCGATGACGCGAAAGCGGCGCTCCAAGCGATAGCCTTGTTTATCGACCACCAATAATTTATGCACGCCCGGTTCAAGTGCTGCTTCGCGCTCGTGGAAGATTTTGGTTTCACCCAGGAATTCATCGTCCAGATGCCAATACAATTGCGCAGCGGGATTTCGGTGTACCGCTTTTAATACTACGCGGCTGCGTTTGCCATCCAAATCCATGGGGATGTAAATGCGGCTCTCTTCATTGGGGTAAACCAATTCAATCGGTTGATCTTCATCGACTTGCAATAAATCCTTCAAACAATCACTGCGCCAAGGCGGCAACGATTGGTATTCGCTGTGATGTTGCCGCCAATAAAATTCTTGCGTGGGTGGCAGCACAAACCAATTGTGCGCTTGCATATTGTTCACCGTTTCACACCGGCTATGCACACGAAATTGCTCATCAGTATCGAGATGGATGCGGCGATGGTTTTGGGTGACCTTGGCAAAATGGCTGGTGTTGGGAATTTCCATATCCACGGCTTCACATTGTCCACCGGTGAGATAACCATCATCTTTACACACGGAAATCGTTTTGAGCGCGTGTGCAGGTTTGGCAAACCAATTAATGCTCGGCAGTGCATCAAACACATCAAATAAAATCGGCGCTGCGCTACTTTGGCCGCTGATAAAACTGGCGGGTTCACCACCGGCATTGCCCACCCACACCCCGAGCGTGTAGCGACCGTTGCTGCCAATCGCCCAGGCGTCGCGCAAACCATAACTGGTACCGGTTTTCCACGCGATAGTTTGGCTGCCGGAAAAATCGCGCCAGTAATTATCGTTGCCGGGGCGGGCGACATCGATCAAAGCTTGCAAGGTCAACCAGGCGGCGCCTTGTTGGATTACTGGTTTAATCGATGGTGTTTTTTCTTGCAGCAATATTTTATTTTCGAGCGCTTTTTTATCCTGTAGCAACAGGGTCGGAATGGGCTGACTGATATTGCCATCGCGCGCGCTGGCGGCGAGCCGCGCATAAATGCCGGTGAGATCCCAAAGAGTTCCCTCCGCTCCACCCAAAATTAATGTGAGGCCGTAATCATCAGCGGGACGAAATAAGGTAGTCATGCCCATCGCCTGCAATTTTTCCTGAAACTTCCCAATGCCGTAATCGCGCAACATACGCACTGACGGAATATTTAATGAGTGCGCCAATGCAAATTGTGCGGGCACAGCACCGCGAAAACTGCGATCATAATTTTTGGGGCTGTAACCGCCGAATTGCGTGGGAATATCGGGAATTAAACTGGTGGGTGCAAGCTCACCTTCTTGCAGCATCAAACCATAGAGGAGCGGTTTTAGAATGCTGCCAGTAGAGCGCGGGCGCTGTATTAAATCCAGATCCGGTGCATAGCGCTGTTGTTTTTGCCAGGCTTGGTTGCCGACATAGGCCAATGTTTCCATGCGTTCGTGGTCAATTAATATGAGCGCAATATTATTCACCCCTTCATTGGCCAAGCGCAGGCCGTGGCGCTCGGCAACTTGCGCGGTAATACGCTGGATAAATGGATCGATACTGCTGTGAAATATGTGCTGGGCACTATGTTGTTTTTTTAAGGTCGCCAACAAATGGGGGACGAGTTGCGGTAGTGATTGTGGCCGCTCCGGTAGCGGTTCAATTAACGCGAGCTGCAAATCCAAATCGGAAAAATAGTTTTCCTGATGCATGCGCACTAATAAACGATCGCGCTTTTGTTTGAGTAAATCGCGCTGACGCCCCGGATGAATCAATGCAGGGCTATTGGGTAACACCGCAAGCAAAGCGGATTCAGCCCAGGATAGATGCTCAGGTGCGCGCCCGAAATAACGCCATGCCGCCGCGCGCAAGCCAACGATGTTGCCGCCAAAAGGTGCATGGCTTGCGTAATGAATTAACAACTCTTCTTTACTAAAACGCCATTCCAGTTGGAACGCCCTGCCCGCCTCCAACAATTTGCTGATGATGCTGCGCGCAGGTAATTTTTTATCTTGCTGTTGGTACTCTGCCTGCCGCAGCAAACGCGCCAACTGCATGCTGATGGTGCTGCCACCACTCGTCACTTTTCCGGCTTGCAGGTTGCCTTGCAGAGCGCGCGCAATGGCGAGGGGGTTTATGCCGGGGTGGCGATAGAAATGTTGATCTTCAAATAACAGCAGTGATTTTTTATATTTATCCGGCAGTGATTCCACCGGTGCAAAACGCCATTGCTGATCAGCGGCTATTCCTGCACCTAAAAGACTGCCATCGCGTGCGAGCAGGAGATTAGCGTATGGGGTTTTTGTTAACGAAGAGGGTAAGGGGAAAAACTGCAATGCTAACAACACTACACAGGCGATAAAAAATAATGTGCAGAATATTTTGTTAAAGCCAACACTAAATTTGCTGCGCAATCCAAGAGCCAGATGTGGGTTGCGCAGTGAAAAGATCCATCGAAGAAAACTGTGCACGGGAATCCTTTGCGCAGGCAGTGGTTATTTGTTGTGGCCAGAGATAAGCAAACCTTGCTGATAATAATCGGCGCTTTTTTTGTGATCGCCCAACTTTTCCATCAAGCGGGCCAATTCTACCATTGTCTCCAGGCTTTGCTGTTGATTCAAACTGCGCTGAAAATACTCGCGCGCCAATTCCCATTGCTGGTTGCGCAGCATCAAACGCCCCATGCTAAGCAGTAGCGCTGGATCTTGCGGTTTGCTTTTCAACCAGCCTTCAACTGTGCGTATTTGGCTGTGAATTTCTTTCACCTGCAAACGGCCGTAGAGACTGACCAAAGGTTCATACCAATTATTGGATAGCGCTTTGCGCACAATCACTTCCGCTTCCTGGTCCTGATAATTTTCAGTCAGCGCCTGTGCGTAAGCGGTAATCACCGCTGGCAACTTTTGCACACTGCGCGGGAATGATTTCCACAAGCTTTGCAGTGCAGGTAACCGCTCGGCGATCAGCAAGGATTTGCTCTGCTCGCTTTGCGCTTTCATTTTTTCACAGGCCAGCAATACTTCCAGCGCTTCAAATTCTACATTGGACAAGACTTTGGCTTTGCGCATGACCGGGAACATATCTTCCAAGGCGCGCCAATTTTTCTGGGCGATATAGATATGGTGCATTAAATCCAGCACGGCGGCCTGACGCGGCATTTTGATATCAATCGGCTTCAGGATTTCAATGGCTTTTTCATAGCGACCAGACTGCACATGCAAACGCGCACGGGTCAGGGCTACCGGCAATTCACTGTGCGCCAGCGTAAGGGCTTTATCGAGGATATTATCGGCTTCGGCTTCGTCGCCCATTTCAAAACTGCTGCGCGCAGCGTCGATATAATTGGCGAGGGGATATTCCACTTTATCGAGCGTGCGCACCAATTTTTTGCGCGCCTCCAACCAATCGCCGGTCAGGTAATCCACCATACCGGTGGCTGCACGTTTTTGCGCACGTTCAACACTGCCAAATAAAAATATTTCGCGGAAGCGACGCACCATCTCCGCACTGCCGAGCATTAATTTACGCACAAACCACATAGCTGCATATATCAGCGCCGCCGCCAGAGCAGCAACCCACAGGGTCATTTCAATGGTTTTGGTGCCGTACGCAATCAATAAATAGCCGTCGCCGCGCCAGAGCAAAAACACCAAGCCACAGGCGAGCAATAAAAAGAAAATAGCTTTTAACAGGCGACGTCTCATTGGCGCACCCCGCGCCGTGCAGCGGCCATTTTTTCGCGCTTGGTAATATAGTCAGCCAAGGCCGACGAGGAATTACTAAAGTTGCTTAAGTCAGGAGAAATTTCTTCCTGCTGCAGGGCTTGCAGTTCTTCCAATACCGCAGCAGCTTTTTCATTCAGGTTGTAATACTGGTTGATCCAATTCTGCGCTTTTACCAGGCTCTCCTGATAGATACCCTCTTCATTGCGCAAGAGCGCAACCTGCGCCTGCTCCAGCATCAAGCGCAAATTTTGTTGCAGGTATTTTTGTTCGGAAGGCGGCAAGACCGCATTGATGGTTTTGCCGTGGTCGCGCACACGCACATAGGAACCTAGCTTATGTATCAGCGCATAAAAGTTGCGTGTAAGTTTTTGTTTGAAGGTTTCGTCAGCTGGAATGACGTCTTCTTCCAACACTTCTTCTTGTACACCTAAAGGTTCAATAAAAGGAATAGCATCGATTTGATTGGACAGTGCCGATAGACGCAAATAAATACCCTCGCGGTCAATCACTCCCGCCAGTTTTAGTACAGCAATTTCTTCAGCCAATAATTTACGTACCCCAACCAAATCGGCTTGATCTATATCGCGCAATACATCGTCCGCCGATAACGCCAGCGCGAGTGCGTTTTGGCTATCTTTTTCCAACAGGATACGCTGATCGGCAAGGCGCAATAAATATTGTGCTTCTTGTAACTTCCACTCGTCGCGGTTGACGCTCGACAGCGATAGCAGACGCGCGTTGTTGCTGTCCACTTGTTCAGCCAAATCATTCAAGTTGGTTTGGATTGATGCTTGCTGCTCGACAAACTCTTTATCGAGATTATCTTCCAACAGTTGCTGACGGGTTTCTATCGCTTGCGCTTGCTGTTCAACTTGCGTGCGCAGGCTGTCGATAATTTGCTGCTGGCTTTTGGAC
>NZ_JBRFPI010000129.1:0-10614 GCF_053579595.1 Cellvibrio sp. | reverse complement strand
TTCGGCGCAATTAGCCGGTGGTGGCGCATTGCCTGCGTGGCTGAGTTTTGATCCCGTTACTCGTACGTTTAGTGGCACACCGGCAAATAGTGATCTTGGTACTGTGTCTATTGACGTGATTGCCGATGATGGTAACGGTGGTACGGTGACCGATACTTTTAACATTGTCGTGAATGTTGTTAATAAAACCCCCACCATTGCCAATACGATTCCCGATCAGAATGCAACGGAAGATGCGGCGTTTAATTTTCAATTTGCAGCCAATACCTTTGCTGATGTGGATGCGGGCAATACGCTTACCTATTCTGCCCAACTTGCCGGTGGGGGCGCGCTGCCAGTCTGGTTAAGTTTTGATGCGGTGACACGTACCTTTAGTGGCACACCGCTGAATGCCAATGTAGGCACAGTATCGATTGATGTGATTGCCGATGACGGTAATGGTGGCACGGTCACCGATACTTTTTCGATTGTAATTGCCAATACCAACGATGCCCCCACGCTTGCCAATCCTATTGCTGATCAAAATGCGATTGAAAATTCGGCCTTTAATTTTCAATTCGCCGCCAATACGTTTAATGATCAGGATGTCGGTAATGTATTAACTTACAGTGCGCAATTGGCTGGTGGTGGTGCATTGCCTGTCTGGTTAAGTTTTGATTCCGCTACACGCACGTTTAGTGGAACTCCCACCAGCGCTAATATTGATTCAGTGTTGATAGAAGTGATTGCCAATGATGGTAATGGTGGCACCATCTCCGACACCTTTGGAATTGTGGTAACTAATCAACCGGTTAATGCACCGCCGGTATTGCAAAATACGATTGCTGACCAAACTGCCAGCGAAGATTCCCCATTTGGTTTTACAGTTGCCGCTAATACGTTTGTAGATGCTGAAGGCGATACGCTGAATTATTCTGCCCAATTATCCGGTGGCGGTGCATTACCATCCTGGTTACGTTTTGATGCAGCAACCCGCACGTTTAGTGGTACACCTACTAACGATGACATCGGCAATATTTCGGTGTTGGTCAGCGTGAGTGATGGCAATGGTGGTACTGCGAGCGATACTTTTATTATCGCTGTTAATAATACCAATGATGCGCCAGTGTTGGTGAACCCTCCTGCTAATCAATCAGCACAGGAAGATATTCCTTTCTCGGTCAGTTTCGGCAGCAATATGTTTGCCGATGTGGATGCCGATACCACGCTGATTTACAGCGCCCAACTTGCTAATGGTGATGCTTTACCAGACTGGTTGGTTTTTGATGCGACGACACTCAGTTTTAGCGGCACACCCACCAATAACGATACTGGAACTTTATCCATTCAGATTATTGCCAGTGATGGTCTTGTTAGTATCAACGCGCAATTTCAGTTAACGGTAATTCCGGTTAACGATGCACCTGTCACATCCGGATTGTCGCCCACCAATAATGTAGAAGATGCAGCGGGCGACACGGTGGATTTATTTGTCGCATTTAGCGATGCGGAAACTGCTGCGAATCAATTGCAATATTCAGTTGTCAGCAACTCCAATCCAACACTGGTCAGTGGCGCAACCATTGATGCAACTACTGGCAAATTGCAACTCAGCTATGGTGCAAATCAATTCGGCAGTGCCGATTTGGTTATTCGCGCGCAGGATGCTCAGGGTGCGAGTGTAGAAACGTCGCTACGGATTAATATCGAATCCGTCAACGACACGCCTGTCTCAACAGGTATTGCTGATCTGCGTGTGGCGGCTGGCGCTGCTCCGCAGCAAATGAATTTGCATAATGTGTTTAGCGATATCGAAGATGCTGCACAGCTGAAATATTCGCTGATGGCAAATTCCAATCCTGCCGTTGCTACCAACGTGCAAATTGATCCTGTCACTGAGATGATGACGCTGACGTTTTCATCCAGCACCGGCGGTGAATCTATCATCACGCTGCGCGCACTGGATACAGACAACGCTTGGGTAGAGACGCAGTTTAAAGTTACCGTCACTGCGGCTATTGCTCCACCGATAGTAGTGCCGCCTGTAACACCGGAAGACCCGGGCACTCTTCCTCCAGCAATCCCCCCTACAGTACCCCCTACAGTACCCCCTATAACACCGCCTACTGAGCCGCCAACAGTGGAGATCCCTGTCACCAATCCACCCGTAGACGGTGGCGCTCAGGTGATTGATCCGCTCTCACCCCCTAACTCGGATGGCACTACCAATACCAATGTGCCGGGCACGGGTGGATCAGGGAATACAATTATAAATAATAGTGATGGATCGGATTTTACCTATGTAAACGATTCTTCAAGCCGTGATTACGCCCGTGCTCTGGAGCTAATGAACTACGGGAACGTATCCATAAATCTGCTCACCGCTTCTACATCACTTGTAAGTCTGATTTCTCCTGATTCGGGATTTGCACCTTGGGAAGCAGAGGATTTTGATAATGAAGTGCGTCGTTTGCGCGCGCAAATGGATGAAACATTGGAAGAGGAACAGCACCGTAAAGCAGTTATTGCGGGGATAACTTTTTCTGTAACCACAGGTTTGTTAGTTTGGTCCTTACGCGCCAGCAGTTTACTGTTGACACTTATGTCGATGTTGCCACTTTGGCGAGATTTTGATCCGTTACCTATCTTGGATAACATGGATAAACGTAAGAAGGAGTTGGAGCAGCAACGGAAAGATAGAATTGAAGAAGATCGACACATCCGCGAAGTTGGTTATCTATTTGATCAAGGTAAGAAAAAATCAGATTGATCAGGGTTCCTGTGAACGGCTTAATAAATTTTTCATAAGTACCTCATATTGATATTTGTCAGAAGATTTTAACAAAAATAAATTTCAGGGCAATGAAATGGCGTTTCAGGGATTTGCCCCATAGACAGGATTGTTTTTTTAAGGTGGATCACTGTGAAACTACTGTGTGCAATATATTTCTTATTTCTAAGTGTTGTAGCTCATGCTCAAGAGCTGCGCATACAGAAGGCGATGGCTGGCGATGTTATTCATGCTTACTATAAGCAACTTTTAATAATGGCGCTTGAGAAAAATGCAAATGGAAGGGTAGTCCCTATATTAAAAGAGAATTCAACTTACGAGCAAGGCCGGGCCACTTCTCAAGTTCTTGAAGGGCAGCAATTAGATATTTTCTGGGTAGGTACAGATATCCAGCGAGAAACTGAATTGCGAGCAATTCGAATCCCATTGGATCGTGGTTTACTCGGTTTTAGGCGATTTATTATTCATAAAAGTATGCGAGCGCAATTCGATCAAGTTGAATCCATTGATGACTTAAAGAGCATGGTTGGTTGCCAAGGTTTAAACTGGCCTGACACATTAATTCTTCGCAATTCAGGGTTGCGAATTAAGGAGGTTGCTGGTTTCGAATCTTTATTTCAGTTAGTAGTGGCGAAGCGCTGTGATTATTTTCCTCGTGGTATTGCGGAAGCCAATATCGAAATTAGCGAGCGAGCTGAAAAGTATCCTGAGCTTATGGTGTATGAGTCATTGATCGTACACTATCCTTTCACGATTTATTTTTTCGTTAATAAGAAAAATGAGGAGCTTGCTCAATGGATTGAGCAAGGGCTTGAAAAGCTAATTAATTCCGGTGAATTTTATACCTATATGCAATCTCACCCATTCACTGCCTCGACTATACCTTTACCTACTGAGCAGTCAGTACGGTATCTCCGTTTACCAAATCCCTATTTGTCTGCAGACACTCCGGTTGACGATAGCAAATATTGGTTTTCCATTCCCAATTAACAGTCCATCTTCAGCCAAATTTGTTCATCCCTGTCCATCGTCCGAGTTGTTACGCATTTCTTGCTGCCCCTCGAAGAATTTTTATAAAAGAGGGGGGCGGATTGCAATGTTATCTCCGTCACATATCGGGCTGCAAATTCTAGATTTATGCGCCAGTCCGGAGGTGTTCCGCTTCCAATAAAACAAGTGGTTCCACTACGAGCCTAAAATCAAATGGGTAACAAATAACGAGGTTACATGTGAATACTTATAACAATGCTGCAAAAGCTTCCCGAAAATTCAAATTAAAAATTCTGAGCTCGGCGATCCTTATGGCTTTGGGTACCAATATGGTTTACGCCCAGAGCTCAGACACTGATATCACTGAAGAGGTGGTTGTTTATGGTATTGCCAATAGCCTGAAGTCGGCGGCAGATTTTAAACGTAATTCTGATGTCGTTGTTGATTCCATTACTGCGGAAGATATAGGTAAGTTTCCGGACGCGAATATAGCTGACTCCTTGCAGAGGGTACCCGGCGTTCAAATTTCTCGTGATCGTGGAGGAGAAGGCCGTTTTGTATCTGTTCGTGGTTTGGGTAGTCAATTTAATATGACTACTCTCAACAGTAGAACACTCGCAACTGATAACGCTGGGCGTGATTTCAGCTTTGACGTAATGCCATCAGAGCTTATTTCACAAGCTGACGTATATAAAACCTCCATGGCTTCTATTCAGGAGGGAAGTATTGGCGGTTTGATAAGTTTGAAAACCCGTAAGCCACTTGACACTCCTGGATTGCATGTAAATGGCTCTCTCGGTGGTTTATATGACGAAGGTACGGAACAATGGGGTGGTCAATCGTCCGTTGTTGTGTCGGATAGTTTCCATGATGACACGTTAGGTGTATCCCTCGGTGTTACCTATTCACAACGTGAATGGAAAGCGGACACTTATGAATTATTGTCTGCCAAAAAATATGTGAGTGTTCCAGCAAATACAGATGGTAATACTGAAGCAGTTAATGCGTGGATGCCTGATATCCCTTCCTTTCAACATAAATTTGGTGAGAGAGAACGAGTCGGTGTAGCAGGCGCAATTCAGTTTAAGCCTGATGATCGCATTGATACTACCGTTGATTTTTTCTATTCCAATTATAAAACTCCCGAAAGTTCTTACTCCTACAACATTAATTTTGGCACCTCTAGTGGAATCGCCGTTACTGATATAGCCCCTTGGAGTACACCATCTACAACTAATGATGGCGTATTGATTGATCACGTTGTTACTGGCTTCACTACCGAGAAATCTGATTTAGAAATTGGTAATGATACCCAGGAGCGTGAGACTGATACCTACATGATTGGCTGGAATACAATTTTTCAGGCAACGGATGATTTAAAGCTAGATTTTGATGTGGCTTACTCAAAAGCTGAACGTCCGAACGAAGGCGACAACTTATATACAGTTGCTGGTCTTACTCCGGTTTCATATACCTGGAATACTTCAAAATCGGGCGTGCCTAAATTAGGTTGCACGACTACGGATGGACGCAATTGCTGGGATGCTACCAATGATGATATTGGTATTCATTTTATGGAGCTTAAAGGAGAGCAAGTTTCTGATGAAGTGGTCTCATTGCGTTTTGATGGTGATTACGATTTTGACCTTTCAGGATTGGATTCAGTATTGGAATTTGGTGTCACCTTTTCTACCCGTGAAAAAGACAAGGATATTTATAAATCAGCAGATGGTTGTGCTTATTGTAAAAGTTATACACAGAAATTGGATCAAGTTGGCATTAACGCAGTATTGCCGGATCCAGTTCGTTACGACACCGGGAAAGACTCAGGTATAAGTTATTGGCCGGCGCTGGATCCTTACTCGCTGTTTGCTGCTGCGCGCGCATTTGACCGCCTTGAGCACCAGGAAGGTCGGTTTGAGGAAAAGCTAGCTCCGAGATTACAGGATCGAGAATCAACACTGATTGAGGAAGAAGTGTTGGGTGCTTATACGCAATTGAATTTAAAAAGCGATACTTGGAATGCAAATGCAGGCTTGCGTTGGGTGCAAACCGATACAACTTCCAGTGGGCATATTCAAGAGTTGGTTGCATTAGAAAAAATTTCAGGAAGTTCAAATTATAGTGGTACATATGGTGATTCTATTCCGGTCACCTTCGATAATACCTATGACAATTTATTACCCTCCGCCAGTTTCAATTATGAGTTTTCCGATAATGCGATATTACGTACGGCAGTATCGCAAACAATTACTCGCCCAACTATTTCCAATTTGGGTCCGGACTTGAAATGGGAAATTAACAGTGGCACACCGCGAGTTAATTTTGGTGGAAATCCCGAGCTCAAACCAATTGAATCCACAAACTATGACATGTCGTTCGAATGGTATGACGATAATGGGATGGCTGCATCAGCAGCAATCTATTACAAAGACATTAGCAACTGGATTTTCTGGGGCGGTGAGGAGGTAATTTATAACCTTACTGTTACAGAGGAAGGTGAACCGGCTATGCAGCAGGATGTAGCGTTTGCGGCTGGTAAACCCTTCAATGGTGATTCCGCCTCATTGACTGGTTTTGAGTTGGCATTTCAGCAAATATTTGCCAATGGTTTTGGTGTTCAGATGAACTACACCTATGCCGATACCGAATCAACCACCACTGTGGGTGATTTTAAGGTGGAAGGTGAATTGGATGGAGTTTCAAAAAATACCTATAACCTTGTCGGCTTCTATGAAAATGACAACTTCAGCACCCGCCTCAGTTATTCCTATCGTGATGATTATATTTCTGCCGCTCGTGGCGGCGATTGGGCTAACCCTAAGATGAATAGCGATTTTGCCACTCTTGATTTGAGCATGAGTTATAACATTAATGAAAATGTTTCTGTGTATTTGGAAGGACAAAATTTGCTAGAAGAATATGGCCAGACTTATTGGGGTGATACCAATGCTACTCATTATTACGAGCAGTATTATCGCCGCTTCGAAATAGGTGCTCGCTTTAAGTTTTAATTTAAGTATGAACTCAGAAAATTAAAAAATTAATGCTTATTATAAAATTGGAAATAATTATCATGAAAAATGTAAATTTTGTCTCAAAGGCAACTAACAAGTTGATCTTGTTATCAGGAGTGTTGAGTTTATTAATGCTCACCGCATGCGGTGGAGGTTCTGGTGGTGGATACAATGCAAGTGACAATGTGGATCGAGCACCTTATTTTTCTGTTGCAGGAAGCGCTGTAAAAAATGGTGCAAGTATCGATGCATCTAAAACCACAAAGATGCCAATTGAGCTATTTGATGATAAAGCGCTGAAGTCTTACCATGTCACTATTGATGGCGAGACGGTTGCACAAGGGGATATATCAGGTACCACAGCGGTAGTGGAAGTGGATCTGGCCGCATATAGTGGGGATCAAACTTATTCAGCCAAAGTGTTAGCAGTAGACTCATCCAATCATTCAACGGTGGCTTATTTTACATTGAACGTTAAAGAGTTTTATGAGCAACTTTCTTTGATTGGAAGCGCGACTCCTGCAGGTTGGGATACTTCTGCAGCAGTTAAAATGACGGTAGATCCGACTAACAACGCAATTTTTACTTGGACAGGTCCGTTAACGCCCGGAGAGTTTAAGATTTCCACGCAGGAAACTGTGAGCTGGGATTCTGGATATGACTGGATTCATCCTTTAACGAATGGCCAATCATTAGCCTCTTCTGATTATCAAGTTGTCGTATCTGGCGGCGCAGATAATAAATGGGTTATTCCTGAAGGGCAGGGTGGAACATACACGATCACCGTCAATCAAGTCGATAAACAAATTTGGATTGGAAAACCTCTGGCTCGATTGTATGTCGTGGGAAGCGCAACTCCCATTGGCTGGAACCTCGGCAACGCAATGCAATTTGAGCGTAACTCTGACAATATCGCAAAATTCACACTCACTCTAGCATTAGGTGCTGGTGAATTTAAAATTTCAGAGCAACGGGATTCTTGGGAGGTAGGCAATTGGATTTATGCGCCGACTGAGAGCGCTCCTTTTGTTATTGGTTCATCTAATTACGACCTTAGACTTAAAAGTGACCCAGATGCTAAATGGGTTGTTTCAGGTGCGCAAGCGGGAACTTATAAGTTAACAATTGATCTCGACGCAGGAACCATTCTTGCTGAGTTGCAATAGAAGTTAAATTAGCTAAACCCCTTTCCTACTGCAGTTAAAACTGCAGTAGGCTTTTAATCTCGACAATAATTAACTCCAATTTAAACGAATTAATATATGAATCCAGCGTCTCTGCTTTTAGTAATTATTGGATTTTTATCTTCTTTAGTCTGCAATGCTTTCGCAAATGAAATAATTCGTGTGAATACCGCAAGTGATGGCAACGGCCGATATGCTATGCAAATGCTCAATCTTGCTTTAAGTAAAATTGATACTAAATATGAATTAATAACGGACGAAAAGGTAATCACCCAGTCGAGAAATATTGAACTGGTTTCATCTGGTGGTTCGGATTTGCTTTGGGCTGCTACAAGCCAACAAATGGAAGATACGTTATTGCCAGTACGTATTCCTTTGTTTAAAGGTCTGCTTGGGCACAGAATATTTATTATCCGTAAAGGTGATCAGGCGAGATTCGACCAAATCAGCACAATTGAGGACTTGCGACAATTAACTTTTGGTCAAGGCAAAACATGGGCAGATACTGAGATACTCCGCAGTAATAACTTTAGAGTGGTGACTGCTAACAAATACCAGGGATTATTTTATATGTTGGACGGTTCCCGCTTTGACGCGTTTCCACGAGGTGTTCAAGAGCCTTGGCAAGAATTATTAGATAATTCGAATCTTCCACTTGTGGTGGAGGAAAAAATAATGTTGATCTATCGCATGCCATTTTATTTTTTCACCACGAAAAGCAATAAGAAATTGGCAGCTGATATTGAGTTGGGACTTAATCGCGCGATCACAGATAAGAGTTTTGATCAGGTGTTTTTTAATGACCCTATGATCAAGTCAGTCATTGAAAAAGCAAACTTGAAAGAGAGAAAAATATTTAAAATTAGCAATCCCGGCTTACCAAAAGAAACTCCTTTGGAACGAGAAGAGTTGTGGCTTGATATTGACTCATTAGGCTTTAAGGAAACACTTACTCCTAATAGCTTGGCTATACGTGCTGATTAAGTTTTATCTGATTAAAAGATACATGTGCGAATTATTGGACGTTTACGTTTCAAATAGGGTTCACTATGCATTAGAGCCTGTGGTATTGCGTTAATCTTTCGCTTCTAAGTGGATACTTAGGAGTCGTTTGTTCCTGTCATCTAAATTTTTCCTCGTTAATTAAGTTATCCGTATTGCCCTGATTGTTCATTTGTAATCAGGGCTTTTTTATTGATTTGAAAATCTCAAGGGGCGGAATTATAAGTTGATCCGTCTTACCAAGCGCCATATCTATCATGAATATCATTCTTACCAATTAAATAAACATCCACCTTCCCAGCTCTTGGGATACAGGAGGTAAATACATGATATCCAGAGGAGAGAGATGGGCTTGTTGTTGAAAAACGTCGTTTCACTTAAGGCGTATTTTCTTGCGCAATACCAGGTAACGTTTGAAAAGTTTGTGATTTAAATGTCACATTTTTTGGTCGATATGCATCGTAAAAATTAATAATCTTATATTAGGGGATCTTATGATAAAGCGGAATTTCAACCACTTACTAGCAGTAGTTTCTACAATGACGTTGGCAGCAGGTTCGCATGCTGTATACGCACAAAATGCATCAGGAGAGCTGGAGGAAGTGCTCGTTACCGGCTTCAAGGCGAGCTTGGAAAAAGCGCAAGTTTTGAAAAGGGAGAATACGTCTATTGTAGAAGCAGTTGTTGCTGAAGACATCGGCAAACTACCTGACTCCAGTATTGCAGAAACATTGGCACGATTGCCTGGCTTGGCGGGTGAACGTCGCAATGGACGTACAAGTGGCTTATCAGTGCGCGGCTTTAAGGAGGATTATGTAGGCACCACCATGAATGGCCGTGAGTTACTTGGGATTGGAGATAACCGCGGTGTAGAGTACGACTTATATCCTTCCGAAATTATCAGCGGCGCAGTCGTTTATAAATCACCTGATGCTTCACTATCCACTACCGGTATTGGTGGTACTGTCGATTTGCGCACTATTCGGCCGTTGGATTCCGCACCTGGTACAGCAATTTCTGCTACTTATGAATCTAACGATTTAAAATCAAATAATCCTGATTTTGATGATACCGGTCATCGCTATGCGTTGAGTTATTCAGATAAATTTGCAGACGACACAATTGGTGTTGCCGTAGCCGCTGCGAGTACATCATCACCCAGTCAAATTGAACAATCGAACGTTTGGGGTTATACACAAAACCCGGCTGCTGGTGGATCTTATACACCGGACGGCAATGATGTATTTGCAATTTCAAATGTATTAGAGCGCGATGCACTCACTGGTGTGCTCCAATTCAATCCGAATGATCAATGGGAGATTATCGTTGATGCGCTTTATATCGACTTCAAAGATGAGGGCGTGAAACGCGGATTTATTGAATCCATGCCATTTGCTTCGGCGGTAACAACTGTAGATGGTGTAGTAACTGCCGGTACAACAGGTGGCTATTCCCCGACGATGCGTACAGATCCTTCGAGTATTGAGGGTAAGCTCGACGCTTACGGTTTAAATGCGGCCTTTCACGTAAGTGATGAATTAACTCTTAAGTTGGATGTATCTCATAGTAAAACCACCAAAAATGACCTGCGTGCGGAAAGTTACGCGGGCATTGGGCGCGCCGGTACTATTGCTGACAGTGAATTAAATAT
>NZ_JBRFPI010000128.1:0-10679 GCF_053579595.1 Cellvibrio sp. | reverse complement strand
AAAATACTATTTTTATTTAACAGTTGTTGGACGTTCATGATTATCTCACCACCTGTAATTTCCAGAAGCTGAACCAGTTGCGCAATTCAAATTGGTCTTCGGTTAAGCCAAAGCCGTAAGTGAAGGGAGAGAAGAACGCAAAAATGGCGATCACCAATGTGGCAAACAGGGCAGTGTTGATTATGGTGTGTTTGTTGTTGGCGATAACCTCGTCGCGGTAGATATAGGTATAAATTAATGCCAGGTTAATCGCTCCAAAAATTAAAGGAATGAAATAATGATAGAGGTACATCACCCGCTCAATTTGTAGAATGGCAACCATATAGCTGACGTAGAGTCCCGTAAAGGCGCAGATCCAATAGAAAAGCTTTTCATCTTTAACAGGGTTGTTGTAAATGTAACGACTGATAATTAGACCCAGAGAGAGAATGATTCCGCCCACAACAGAGAACCAGACAATTGGATTGCCAATCAGGTATTTGTATTGGGTAACGGTTTTACCATCGACAGTATTTTTATCCCAGCGATAGCTGATGGTTTTACTGCTAAGCGGCCAGTTCATGGCGTAGCTGCCGTTTTCATCCGGCTTGCATTCATCCAGACGCGGAACGCCGTCTGCATACTCGCTCATGAATTTCCAGTTATCGCGCATCCCCAATGAAAAAGTCTTGAGTGACCAAGTATCGCCCATACGAATCTGGTTGATGTATTCGGGAGATGCCTTGTAGGTTCTATTGTCAACTATCTTTTCGCCCAGACCTATGTGGACATAAAAAACGCCGAGGAACACTGCTGCTGCAGGCAGGACACCGGACGGCACAGTAACGGCGATACGCTTGATAAGTGCTTGCCATTTCCACAGTTTAATATTGTTCCATTGATCGACACCAAACAGCATTACCAACAATAACAATTCAATCGCCGAGGTGGCTTTTACGCTAGTGGCCAAACCGATGAAGGTTCCCAGCAGGGCATAATCCTTGAGGCGAATAGGTTTTCCACTGGTGACAATACGAGTAAAAAAATACAGTTCGGCAAGAATAAAAAATAATTGGATCCCGTCGAGATGCACCGCGCGCGCATGTATGACCAGCGCATTATCAAAAATGACCAGACTGGTGAATGCCGCTGCAAGCCATGCCCGTTGCGTTATGCAATTGATGATGCCGTAAAAAAATAAAACCGAGAGTGCCATCATTACAGTTGATGGCCAGCGGAAACCTTTGTAGGTCATTTCGGGTGGTGCGTTGTCGCCGGTTAGATAGTCGGTTTCCAACAGTTTGGATTTGTTGACATTCTCGTTGCCGCCAAACAGCACTTCGCCAGCTGCCATCAGCAATTTGCCAAGTGGTGGATGTGGTTCCATATACATCACACCATCAACATATTTTTGTGCGTTGGGCACGTGATAGTTTTCATCCCAAAACATCGCTTGTGGAGTGCCGTAATAGGGGAAGTAAATACCCAGTGAAATCACCAAAATAACGGCGGGATAAATAAATCGTGCGTAGGTCTTTAAGACGTTCTTTAAGGAATTATTCATGATGTCTGTTGTTATGTTTGATGTTGTTGTAAGGAATTATTTTTTGCGCAAACCTTTACCGGTTGCCGCCCAATAAAGTCCACCATAGATATGCTCCAGAAACAGTGCATCGCTGTAGGTGGCGGGCATGTGCCCAAGTGCGGTGTAAAACGCGCGGCCGCCATCGTAATCGTGATACCAGGCGATGGGGTGGAACTTGCCCATACCTTCACCTTTTTTGGTGCCCCAATCGGTTACTGGATTAAAGGTTTGCTCATCCACGGCCAAAATATAATTCAGTCCTTTAATACGCTCTGCGCCAAATTCATACCATTCATCCGTCCATAAAAAACGATCGGGCATGCGTTCAACACCAGGGAATTTGCGATTGGTAACGGTAAGTTCAGCGGTTTGAATTTCTGGGTGTATGTGGAACGTGCGGCCCACCATTTTGGTGTACCAGTCCCAATCGTATTCGGTGTCGGATGCGCTGTGAACGCCAACGAAGCCTTTGCCCGAGCGAATGAAGCGCTCCATCGCCGCTTGCTGTTCATCGTTGAGAATATCGCCGGTGGTTAACAGGAAAATGACAGCTTGGTATTTTTTGAGTTTTTCATCATTAAAAATGCTGGCATCTTCATGCCAATCAACGCTGAAGTGGTGGCGCACGGCAAGTTCTCGTATTGCAGTGACACCTTCGTTGACGGATTCGTGGTGCCAACCGTTGGTTTTGGTAAAGAGCAATACGTTGAATTGCTGTGCCTGTGCGCTAAAGGCAGTACAGAAAAGGGCGCAGGTCAGTGCAAGGGATAAGGCGATTTGTCTACGCATACTATTGTCTCGCTAGTGGATTGTTATTGTTGTCCCTGATGTCTTCTTATCTTTTTTAAGCCGGCCCATCATAAGCGATACAAATTTATAGGCAATAAAAAAGGGCGCTGATAGCGCCCTTTTTGGAACAGTATCTTAGCTGTGAGAACTATGCAGCGCGACGTCGTGCAAAACACACACCTGCCAAGCCTAACATCAATAAAATCAGGGAGCCTGATTCAGTCACTTCAACGGCTTCAAAAGTAATGGCTTTTAATTTGAAATAGTCATCCTTTTTGGTCAATCCATTGCCTGTGCCAAAAGCCGTGTTGTAAGCGCCGACCAACCAGTATTGAGATGTCACATCTGCTGTGTTAACCGCAAAGGAGCCGTTGCCATTGCGGTTGTAGTTGCCCACAACGCTCCAGCCGTTGTTCAGAAGGTTGGCCCAGTTGCTGCCTAAGCCATTGAGGTTACCTACAAAAGGGGTTGCACCTGTGTAAGCCAGCAGGGATACATCGGCGTCGTTTTGATGCCAACCAATATTCAGACCGCTAAGATCAACAACCTTGGTAAAGGAAAACAGAAGGGCGTCGTAGTCGCCGCTCCCGTTATCCACAGCGTGGTGGGGGTTGTTGGCATTTTCAACACCTATTCCCGAGTTGTTCCATCTGCCGATTACATCTTGTGCAATGGCTTTGTTACCGGTGGATTTATTTGACCAGCCGGTTACAGCGACGTCGGCTTCAGATGAAGTGTAGTTGAATGACCAAACATAACCTGCAGTATTTGGTGCCAGATTGACAGTAACTGGTACGGCAAATGCGCTCATGACAAAGCCGGTGCTCAGTGCTAGTCCTGCAATAAGCGATTTAATGGATAACATGATGGGTAGTCCGTTAAGTAGAGTGATTGAGTGGGTACAGCTAGACGCCAAAAGAGCACTTTTTGTGCCACGCTGACTAAGATACTGATTTTGTTGTGATGCAGGTTTAGTCTTAGGTGGCAATTTAGGTGCATGTGATAAAAATTTCGACATATTTTGGTGCCTTTTTCTGTGCCAGGGATCGATCCCTTCGCA
The DNA here is from genome assembly GCF_053579595.1 of Cellvibrio sp. Lineage (NCBI taxonomy): Bacteria > Pseudomonadati > Pseudomonadota > Gammaproteobacteria > Cellvibrionales > Cellvibrionaceae > Cellvibrio > Cellvibrio sp. The sequence goes on along the minus strand of NZ_JBRFPI010000128.1, from coordinate 7,266 downwards.
CACTTATGAGGACACTTTTCATTTCTGTGGGTGACAGGATTTTCTGGAGTTCGGGCATCAACAGGCCGAACAGCCCTGGGGCAAGGGTCACCCCGGCGTCTTCTCACTGACAACTTGGGGTTGGTGAAGATTTTTTGTCCAATCCAGCCCGCCAAGCGGCAAGGGTGTGAATATCTGAAGGAAAACGCAGCGGAAAATGAGGCAGTGATGCGGGCAATTGGAATGCCATAGAATTTGGCTATAGTCTTTTGGGAAGGGCGTGTAGCTTTACCTTAGGCGATGCAAACGGGCACACTGGGCGCCATCAAATTGAATTGAGTTTTTCATGACCCTGACTGAGTTGCGCTACATCGTCATACTTTCGGAAGAGCAGCATTTCGGGCGCACGGCCGAGCGCTGCCATGTGAGTCAGCCGACCCTCAGTATCGCGGTGCGCAAGCTGGAGGAGGAGCTGGGGGTGGAGCTGTTTGAGCGCACTAAGACCAAGGTCCAGCCGACCGTATTGGGTGAAAAAATTGTCGCCCAGGCGCGCTTGCTACTGGCTCATACGGCTACCATCAAAGCGCTCGCGGATGCCGGTAAAGACCAGCTCAATAGCCCTTTGGCGCTGGGAGCGATTTTTACCATGGGGCCTTATCTCCTTCCGCAACTTATTCCCCATTTGCAAAAGCAAGCGCCCAATATGCCGCTCTTTGTGCAGGAGGATTACACCGCTAACCTGCGCAAAAAACTGCGTGATGGCGACCTGGATGTCATCCTGGTGTCGCTGCCGTTTAGCGAATCCGATGTGGTGACCCAGGAGTTGTTTGATGAGCCGTTTGTGGTGGTGATGCCGCAGGCACATCCCTTGGCGCGCAAGACGGAAATCGCACCGGCCGACATCTCCCGCGCAGAGCTACTGCTGCTCGGTGACGGCCACTGCCTGCGCGAGCAGGTGTTGCTGCTCAACCCTGACTGGCGGGAACCGGACGAAAGCCAGCACAAGCGTTACGCGGCCGAAGGCAGTAGCCTTGAAACCCTGCGCTATATGGTGGCTGCGGGATTGGGGTTGAGTATATTGCCGCGCTCGGCGGCGGAGGCTGGTTTGTGTGCGGCGCATCGCTTGGTTGCCCGGCCACTTGTGGGCGGCCAGCGCAAATTAGCCTTGGCTTGGCGCGCGAGTTTCCCGCGCCACAAGGCAATTGATGTGCTGCGCAAGTCGATCCAATCCTGTAGCGGTGCCTACTGGAATTTTACGACCGAGCCGGATGCGCTTGAGCAGACTATGCTGCCCTTAGCGAACTGGTAAGGGAAGCGCGGGTAATTATTGGAACGTTTTCGGTTATGAATACAAGCATGAACCCACTCAAAAAAATCGTCATCCTCGGTGGCGGCACCTCCGGTTGGATCGCAGCCTCCATGCTTGCTGCGCATCTCAAGCGCGAGCTGTGTGAGATCGAATTGGTGGAGTCGGAAGAGATAGGTTCTATCGGGGTGGGTGAATCCACTATTCCGCCGGTGGTGCGTCTGATTACCAGCTTGGGGATCGATGAAGAGGAATTTATCCGCGAGACCCAGGCCTGTTACAAGTTGGGTATTAAATTCGTCGATTGGAAGGTGAAAAACCAATCCTATTTCCATCCTTACGGCGCGCTCGGCAAACGTATTGGCTCGCAGGATTTTTACCAGTGCTGGCTCAAGGCGACCATGGAGGGTGAGCAATACAACCTGCAGGATTTCTCGCCCTGTGCGGTGATGGCGGCCCAGGAGCGTTTTTTTCCGCCAGCACAGGCGATGAACACGCCGATTGGCGGCGCCGGTTATGCGGTGCATCTGGATGCAAAATTAGTGGCGGCCTATTTGCGCCGCTATGCTGAAGCGCGCGGAGTTATCCGCAGTGAGGGCAACTGCGTCAATGTGTTGCGTAAAGAAAATGGATTTATCGAGGCGCTGGAGTTATCTGGCGGGCGCAAAATCGACGGCGATTTTTTTATCGATTGTTCGGGCTTTAAAGCCTTGTTAATTGAAAAAGCTCTCGGTGTTGGTTTTGAAGATTGGTCGAATTATTTGCCCTGCGACCGCGCCATAGTCGTTAAAACCCAGGTCGCCGGCTCGCGCATGCCCTACACCACAGCGACCGCGCGTAAAGCAGGCTGGGCGTGGCGCATTCCGCTGCGCAACGGCACCGGCCATGGCTATGTGTATTCGAGTAAATTTTGTAGCGATGCCGAGGCCAAAACTACCTTGCTGAAAAATCTTGATGCGCCGCGTATTAATGATCCGCGTGCGATTAGTTTTAATACAGGAAGGCGCAAGGAATTTTGGAAAGGCAATTGCTTGGCGTTGGGTTTGTCGGGTGGATTTATTGAACCGCTTGAATCTACAGCGATTCATTTAATTGCACGCGGAATGGATTTCTTTTTGCGCTTTTTCCCCGATGCCGATTGTGAACCGAGTTTGCAACGTGAATACAATCGCCGTATGGGGGCTGACTTTGAAGAAGTGCGCGATTTTATCGTGCTGCACTACTGCGCCACCGAGCGCGACGACAGCGATTTTTGGCGCTGGTGCAAAACCATGGAGTTGCCCGAATCGCTGCGCGAGCGCATCGATTTATTTAAAGGTCACGGTATTTTGCGTGAAGACAACGATGAGCTGTTTCGCAGTACCAGCTGGCAATCGGTCTTTGAGGGCATGGGAATTCGTCCGCAAAAATACAGCCCGCGTGTCGATAACCTCGACTTTGGCCAGATCAACGAAACTCTGAAATTAGCGCGTTCTGCGATTTTTAATATGGTGAAAAGTTTGCCCTCGCACGATGCCTATTTGCAGGAGCACTACGGTGCTGATACAGAAATAACCAAGTCGTAATGGATTATTCGCTCGCCGCCAGATAGCTGCCGTTTAAATAGCTGCCACCTTCCACTATTGCAATGCTATGTGTTGGGTATACCTCGCTCAGATGCAGGCGCGTTTCGCGTTTTACCAGTCGGGTGTCGCTAACCTGATACTCGTTATTGGAGCCCACCATAATCACCTGATACAAGCTAAGGTTGTCGCCCGCATGCAGGCCATTATTAGCGCCGCCGTGCAGTAACACTTGAGTCTGCCCGGGGGCGCTATCAATCGCGGCCATAAAGGGCTGGCAGTGAATGACCTGTGCCAGCTCGGTGCTGATCTTATTGGCTAATGACTTGATTCGTTTCCCGTAGTGGGTTTTGGCAAAAGCGGGCGAGCTAAAACCGATTGGTTGGCGCTGGTTCCATATACCATTGGTCGAGTAGCTTTTGTTGAGCAGTAACTCACCAGTAAAGCCGTCGCGTAGTTGCACCTCCAAACTCATAATCCGTGTGCGCTGGTCAAACATTTTGATGTGGGTGAGGTCGTAGAACCCGTTGGCAAATTGGCGGTATAAGCTGGGGTTGTAGGTGGTGTCTGGCGCCAGCATGGACATGTCGATAATTGTCCCGCTCAGCACAAATTGGGTGCGCATCTGGCGCGCAATTTTTTGCGCTTGCTGCTTGAGTTGGGTTTCGCTCAGATCAGCTTGTGCAAACCCCCAAGGCATTACTGCCGGGCCTGTAGAGTGGTATTTCTGACGCAACTGCGCGCGGATAAGTTCAGGTAGCCCGGATTCGGCTGCGAAGAGGTTGCCCGCATTGGCTGTATGTGGCGAGCTGCGCAGGAATTGGGTGATGGCCAGCGCTTTGGATAGGTTGTCGTGACTGCGGCTTTGGTCGGGGCACTGGCCTCTGGCGAGGTATTGGGTTGAGGGCTTGCTCGCAGGGGTTGTCGGTAATTCGCTGGTACCCACTACAACACCGCTATCCCCCGGGGTGGATTGGGGTTTGTAGGCGATATCATCCGGTACAATCGAGTTACCCAATACAGATGAACTCAGGCTGATAATGCAGGTCAACAGCAGACTGTTTATCCGCTGGGGCAGTGCGTGTAGCGAACCCATGGCAGGCTCCGGCGTGATGCGCGTATAGTGTGGATGATAAACGTGGGCTATCACCAATGTGTCGGCTCCTGGCAAAAATTCTTTAATCCCCCCCCAACGCACGTAAATTGTTAAACCGATCACAGGGCAAATAGATGGGCAAAGTTGTTATCTTCACCTTGTTGGTGAGCATGATTATTGGATGCAGTTCCACGGGGCGCAGCTATGTCGAAACTGAAATGGCCGAGACCCTTGAGGTGGAGATACTTCCCAATACTTCCAAGATGTTTACCTATCGCTTGCGCTGGCCAGAGGAGAGAATCCCGAGTCATATACGAGTTGCGCGCGGTGGCGCCAATCCAGGGCAGGAATTTGCCAAGGGTGGCGTCGACGTGGGGCGCGGTACCTATGAGCGGCTGCTGGAAAATACCGCTTATGTGATCGAGCAGGCAGGTTATTGCCGCGACGGTTTTTTTGAGTTGGACCGTAGCATCTCGCGCTATCACTTGTGGGTGCGCGGCGAGTGTAAAGACAGCGCTACTGCGGCAGATCAGCACGCCTTTGGTGCCAAGCAAGTCCTGACGCCAGAGCACTGGCGTAAATCGCCCTAGTGGCTGGCGCAATATAAACCTGCCGACTGGCTGTTTTTTGCGCTGGTCTGGCTCACAATCCTACATTTAATGCTCCCGCAGTTGTCTTGCTAATGCCCCTCCAAGCGGGTAATATCCTGCGCCCATTTGCCTAGCCTCTGGATACCAGGGGCTTTTTTGTCTGGGATGTGATTTGGCGCGGCTTTCGCATGAGCTTTGCTCTTGATCCATACGTATCCCTTGATAGTGTTTTTTGTTGAGAATCAGCCTATGACCACTGGCCTCTACCAGATAGACGAGTTCAAAGATAACTGCGGTTTTGGTTTGATTGCCCATTTAAAGGGCAAGACCAGCCATCGTCTGCTTACTACGGCGATTGAAGCCCTGACTTGCATGACCCACCGCGGTGGCATCAATGCAGATGGTAAAACTGGCGACGGTTGTGGCTTGTTGATCCAAAAGCCGGATGTTTTTTTGCGCGCTGTTGCAAAAGAAGCTTGCGGCGTAGAGCTGACCTCTGTTTACGGTGTGGGAGCGATCATGCTCAGCCCGGATGCTGCTGTTGCTGACAAGGCGCGTGAAGTTATGGCGGAAGAATTGACCGCTCAAGGCCTGATTGTTGCTGGCTGGCGTGAGGTGCCGGTTGATCCGACCTGCCTTGGCCCAATCGCCATGCGTTCTCTGCCGGCGTTTAATCATTTGTTCGTAAATAACCCCGACCTCAGTATTGAGGAAATGAACTCCAAGTTGTTTATGGCGCGTCGCAAGGCTGAAATCCGCCTGCAAGACGACAAAACGTTCTATGTGTGCAGCCTGAGTACCGGTATTCTCTCCTACAAAGGGTTGATGATGCCGGTTGACTTGCCGCGTTTCTTTTCCGATTTGGCTGATGAGCGCCTGGAGACAGCAATCTGCGTATTCCACCAGCGCTTTTCTACCAATACCTCGCCGCGCTGGCCATTGGCTCAGCCATTTCGTATGCTCGCACACAACGGCGAGATCAACACCATTGTGGGTAACCGCAACTGGGCGGTGGCGCGTACCCCTAAATTTGTGACGCCGCTGTTGCCTGATCTGGGTACCGTGACGCCGCTGGTAAACCGCACCGGTTCCGACTCCTCCAGCCTTGATAACATGCTGGAAATCTTGACGCTTGGCGGTATGGAATTGCATCGCGCGATCCGTATGCTGGTGCCGCCTGCATGGCAGAACGTGGAAAATATGGATCCGGATCTGCGCGCGTTCTATGAATACAACTCCATGCATATTGAGCCTTGGGATGGCCCCGCTGGCTTGGTAATTACCGATGGTCGTTACGCGGTATGTACCCTCGACCGCAACGGTCTGCGCCCATCGCGCTGGGTTATCACCAAAGACGATATGATCACCGTGGCCTCGGAAGTGGGCGTGTACGCCTATGATCCAGCTGACGTAGTCGCCAAAGGCCGCCTTGGCCCAGGCCAGATAATGTCGATCGATACCGCTACCGGCACATTGCACAACACGCAGGATATCGATAACCAGTTGAAGTCGACCCAGCCCTATAAAAAGTGGCTGAAAGAGCGCGCCTTGCGCATCGAATCAACGCTCAATACAGATGCCAAAGAAAATGGCATCGAAGGCATCGCCCTCAAGGCCAACATGAAAATGTTCCAGGTGAGCTTTGAAGAGCGCGATCAGTTGCTGCGTCCGCTCGCTGAAGGTGGCCAGGAAGCTGTTGGTTCTATGGGTGACGATACCCCTATGGCTGTGCTGTCACGTCAACAGCGTTCACTCTATGACTATTTTCGTCAGCAGTTTGCGCAGGTCACCAACCCGCCCATCGACCCGCTGCGCGAAGCGATTGTGATGTCGCTGGAAACTTGCCTTGGTCGTGAATTGCCTGTCTACGACGAGTTGCCCGAGCATGCCGACCGCGTGATTCTCAGCTCGCCGGTGCTTTCGCCCGAGAAATTCCGCGGTTTGATGAATTTAAATCGCCCCGGTTACGAAGTGGCGAAATTCTCGCTCTATTACAACGCCGAAGAAACCAACCTTAAAGCTGCCCTGACCAAGCTGTGTGCTGATGTGGCTGCTGCGGTTAAGTCAGGCAAGGTGCTGATGGTGTTGAGCGATTACGGCTTTGAAAAAGGCCTGCTGCCAATCCCTGCGCTGCTGGCGGTAGGTGCTGTTAACCAGCATTTGACCAATGTCGGCCTGCGTTGCGACGCGAATCTGATTGTAGAAACCGGCAGCGCCCGCGATCCTCACCAGATTGCTGCCCTTATCGCCTATGGTGCAACAGCGGTCTATCCGTTCCTGAGCTACTACGTGCTCAATGACTTGATTGAAACTGGCGAATTGCTGAGCGATGTGGATACCGCCTACAAAAACTACCGCAAGGGCATCGATAAAGGCCTGCTGAAAATCCTGTCCAAGATGGGGATTTCAACGGTGACTTCTTATCGTAGCGCGCAGTTGTTTGAAGCGATTGGCTTGTCGGAAGAAGTGGTCTCCATGTGCTTCGAGAGCACTCCATCGCGCATCGCGGGAGCGCGCTTTGAAGATCTGGAAGCAGACCAGAAAATTCTAGCGCAAAGCGCATGGTTGGATCGCAAGCCGATTGTACAGGGTGGATTGCTCAAGTACGTTCACGGCTCGGAATACCATGCTTACAACCCCGATGTAGTGCAATCGTTGCAGCGTGCCGTACAAAGTGGCAGCTATGCACTCTGGCGCAACTATGCGGATCTTGTTAACAAACGTCCGGTGTCT
>NZ_JBRFPI010000127.1:0-10703 GCF_053579595.1 Cellvibrio sp. | reverse complement strand
CACAGGTAGTGGCGTCTGCCCCCTATATCGCCAGCAGTGCTATGGTGAATTATGCAGGTGGCGTGGAAGCGATAGAGTTACAGGGCATATTGCCTGAGGCTGAGGCACAAGTATCAATTGTCGAGCAGCGAATGGTAGTTGGCTCAATGATGCAGTTGCAGCCGGGTGAATACGGTATTGTCATGGGGCGTTTGCTGGCCAGCCGTTTAATGCTGGCTCCCGGCGATAAAATTCGTATTACCTCACCCGAAATCAACATCACCCCGATGGGAGCTTTTGCTCGCTCGCGCAGTTTTACATTGGTTGGTGTCTTTGAAGTTGGTGCGCAAGTGGATAGCACTCTTGCGCTCATTCATGTGCAAGATGCACAAAAGTTTTTGCGTAAACCTGGTGTGCAAGGGCTACATGTGAAAACCAACAACATGTTTGTGGCGGCGCAGATAATGAGTGAGCTGCGTGCACAATTGGGTGATGACTATAGGGTTAAGGATTGGAGCCAAACCCAAGGCAGTTTATTCCAGGCGGTGAAGATGGAAAAAATCGTCGTAGGTTCACTGCTGATGATTATTATCGCGGTCGCGGCGTTTAATATTGTCTCCAGTTTGGTGCTGATGGTTGCTGACAAGCGCTCGGATATTGCGGTGTTGCGAACCATGGGTGTGAGTGCGCGGCAGGTTATGGCTATCTTTATTGTGCAGGGTAGTGCGATAGGTTTTTTTGGAACCTTCATCGGTACCGTTTTAGGGTGCATTGTTGCTTCGGCACTGACGCCTATCATGGGCGCGGTAGAATCATTATTTGGTGTGCAGGTATTTGATCCAGAGATGTATTTCATTAGTCAATTACCTTCAGTTTTACTCTGGCAAGATGTTGCATTGATTTGCTGTATTGCATTGCTGCTGAGTTTTATCGCCACACTATATCCCGCTTACCGCGCCTCCCAAATCGAACCTGCGGAAGCCTTGCGTTATGAATAAATGTTTCGTCTTTGATCATCCTTGCGTTCGCTATACAGGCCCAGTGTTATGAATGATTCCGCTCCGGTTTTAATTTGCCAGCAGGTAAGTAAAAGTTATCGCCAGGGAGCACTTGCGGTAGATGTGCTGCGCAATGTGAATTTCCAAATTAATTCGCGTGAGCGTGTGGCGATTGTCGGTGCGTCCGGCTCCGGTAAATCCACGCTGTTAAATATTCTTGGTGGTTTGGATGTGCCCGATAGCGGTGATGTGAGTGTGGCAGGTGAACGTTTATCGCATCTGAGTGCCGATGAGCGCGGTCGTTTGCGCAACCGCAGTTTGGGTTTTGTTTATCAGTTTCATCATTTATTGCCCGAATTTACCGCGCTTGAAAATGTCGCTATGCCATTGCTTATTGGTAAACAGCCAATAGCAATTGCAAAACAACGTGCTTTGGAATTGTTGGCGCGTGTTGGTTTGGCAAAACGAGTTGATCACAAACCCTCCGAGCTTTCGGGCGGTGAACGTCAGCGTGTCGCCATTGCTCGCGCGTTAGTAACCAATCCGGCCTGCGTGTTGATGGATGAACCGACGGGCAATCTCGATAGCCATGCAGCAGATGCGGTTCAGGCGTTAATGCTAGAGTTAAATCAATCCATTGGTACCAGTTTCGTGGTGGTAACTCACGACCCACGCCTTGCTGCGCGTATGGATCGCACGCTCACGTTGGTCGATGGCGCCCTGGTTGGCGCAGAGGCTAATTAATGTTTAGCCGCTATATATTTCTGGTTGGTACTCGCTACGGCATATCACAGGGGCACAGCCATTTAGTCTCATTCATTTCGCGCTTATCGACAGCGGGTTTGGTGATTGGTGTTGCGTTATTAATTCTTGTCATGTCGATCATGAACGGTTTTGATAAAGAACTACGCGAAAATATTTTGGGTGTTATGCCACAGGCGAGAATCTATCACAGTCACGCTATTGAACATCCCGAAAAACTAATTGCTGATCTGAAACAACATCCTCGCGTCCTTGCCGCATCGCCTTATGTGGAATTACAAGGCTTGCTTAGCTATCAAAAGCGCGTAGCACCGGTGGCTATTTTTGGAGTCGATGCTGAACTGGAAAAGGCCACTTCCAAGCTGCCTGGGTTACTACCTAAAGGAACACTTGAATCGCTGGCAACAGCTGACGCAGGAATTGTGATTGGTCGAGGGGTTGCGGAAAAATTAAATGTGGCTGAGGCCGATTCGATCAGTTTAATCATTCCTGTTGAAGGCGGTTCATCACCGCGTGTTAAAGTCGTTACTGTGCTCGCCATTTTTGATACCCATAGTGATGTTGATAACGCACTGGCTCTTATGGATATCAATGCCGCAGCAGAGCTTTCGGGTTACGCAGGGCAAATTACCGGTGTGCGTTTAAAAGTAGATGATTTATTCGCTGCGCCGGAAATCGTGCGTGGAATTATGCAAACGTTACCACAGGATTATTACGGTTCCAGCTGGATGGCCACCCACGGCGGTGTGTACCAGTCCATTAAGATGTCTAAAAATATGGTTGGCATGCTGCTCTTTCTGATTATTGCGATTGCCGCGTTTAATCTGGTGTCCACACTGATTATGGTAGTAGTCGATAAGCAGGGTGATATAGCGATATTGCGCACCATGGGTGCGTCTACGCTCGACATCATGGCGATTTTTATGGTGCAGGGCGGCTTGATTGGTTTGATTGGTACATCAATAGGATTGGTGTTGGGCGTTACGCTCTCTTATTTTGTTACACCGCTAGTGCAATGGATTGAAAAAATTTTTGGCGTTCAGTTTTTACACTCAGATGTATATCCCATTACTTACTTGCCGTCGGAATTAGTTGTCGGTGACATTGCCAAAGTCGTCATTACGGCGTTGCTGATTAGTTTTTTTGTCAGCCTTTATCCCGCGTGGCGTGCGAGTAAAATTCAACCGGCAGATGCATTGCGTTATGAGTAGCTGGGGAAAATGTTATACATAAAAAGGCCCGCTAACTGCGGGTCTTTTGCTTTTTATTTTTGCGCTTCTGTTTTAGTAGCGCGCATTTTTTGGCGTTTTTTCCAATTGTGATTTACATGCCAGCGCCAATAGAGTTGCATCCCAAAATATCCCAGTGCTCCAAAAATCAAACCGGTTAATACTGAGCCTGCCAATAGTGGTTTCCATAAGTGGCCGAATTCATTGGCCAGCCAGTCCCAGGTTAACTCGGGCTCAACCATCAGTGGTTGCGACTGCAATACCAGGCTGCCCACTTGATAGGTGATGAAAAAGAAAAATGGCATGGTGAAGGGGTTAGTAATCCATACCAGTGCAACTGAAATGGGAAGATTGCAGCGAAACAATAATGCAGCACCGGCGGCTACAGGCATTTGTCCGGGAATAGGCAAGAGTGCGATAAACAAGCCCCAAAAAAAAGCTACAGAGACTGAGTGGCGGTTTAAGTGAAATAGGTTAGGGTCATGCAGCAAGTCCCCTAAAAAGTGCAGGGCAGGGTTGCTTTTGATTGCAGCGGGGGTGGGAATAAACCGTTTCAGTAGATTGCGAGCCATGCTTAAACCAGAGTACTGCCAAAAATGAACCGGCATTATGCCTTTAAATGATCATGAAGACTATGTGATCTGCAGATGAGGGGCATGTGAGCTGCGACCTTGTCTGCTGCCGCAGGATGTCATAAGCTGCGCGACAATCTGATGACAAAGGAACTTCGGTCAGTAGGTGGTACCTGATGTACCCACTGGCAATAAGGAACATCGCCATGCCCTTCGCATTATTGCTGTTTTCCCTCGGTGTTATTGCGGTTAGTTTTGCCCCTCAACTACCTCCTTTGTGGAGCTTATTGCTTTTATTCCCTCTCTTTGTTGCGTGTTGGCAATGGCGGAATATGCGCTATTGCTTCGCCTTATCACTCGGTCTGGCATGGGGGATCGCTGTAGGCCACAGTTTGCTTGCTATGCAGTTGGGTGATGATCTGGCGGGTAAAGATCTTATTGTCACCGGACATATTCAGGGGCTACCAGAGCGCGATGATCGCCGCTTACGTTTTAACCTTCGCGTCAATTCCGCAGTCACTGCTGCAGGCCATGCCATTCCTGCCGCACACTTTCCCGCCAAGCTTCAACTGAGCTGGTATTTGAATCAACGCAAAGAATCCTTATCAGACCTTCCTGCTCTTACAATTGGTGACGAGTGGCAGCTGCGTGTGCGGCTCAAGCGACCGCGTGGGTTTGTCAATCCGGCTGGCTTTGATTATCACGCCTGGCTGTTGCGCCAAGGTATAGGTGCAACCGGTTATGTCGTTGACCATCGCGATAATCATCAACTCAATTCAGGTGCGGATTACTTTAATCTGGATGATTGGATCAACCAGCAGCGTTACCAACTGCAGCAGTGGATAGTTGCGCACAGTAAGAGCAGCGAACGCGGAGTTTTAATTGCGCTATTGATTGGCGATTCCGCCTTGGTTGATAAAAACCAATGGGCGCGTATGCAGCGGACAGGCACCAGCCACCTGATAGCGATATCCGGCCTTCACGTTGGCTTTCTTGCGATCTTTGGATTTTATGTCGGCCTCTGGCTGGGGAAGTGTGTGCAGCTGGTGTGGCATCGTTGCCCTGCGTTAATGATCGCCTGGTGTTCGGCGATTCTGTGTGCGAGTTTTTATTCGGCGCTCGCCGGATTTAATATTCCGACGGTGCGGACACTGATTATGTTGGTGGTTTTTTATCTCGCTTGTTTAGGGCGGCGGAGTATTAATATCGCGGATATTTTCTGTCTTGCACTTGCGTTGGTGGTAGTGCTTGATCCGCTCGCCGCGTTGGATATGGGATTTTGGTTGTCCTTTGGTGCGGTGGCGCTATTGTTAATTTATTTTTCCGGGCGCTTGGTGCCCAAACAAACTGCTGCGCCTTGGTCTGGCTACACTGCGGCCAATTTATTGATGGGTTTTATTCGCTCGCAGTGGGTCATGTTTATTGGCTTATTGGTGCCGCTCAGTGTGTTAGTCAGTAGTGTTTCTTTGGTAGCGCCTGTCGCCAACGGTATTGCCATTCCCCTGATTACTTTTTTAGTGGTTCCACTGCTATTAATTAGCGCAGCTACTCGCAATCTATTGGGTGATACCAGCGATTTTTTATTGAGTGGTGCAGGCTGGTTGATGGAAATATTAAAAATATTTTTAGAGGGATTACTTTCGATTGGTGGTGCTTGGTCAAGTCCTGTTGTGGCTTTTAGTCCGACACTGGCCTTATTAATCGCATTGAGTTGTTCTGTGTTGCTGCTTCCCAAAGGTTTATTTCCCCGCGTATTGGGTTGGTGTGGTTTATTGTTGGGTGTGGGGTTGGGTATTGTTATCGATCCGCCGAATCAACCTGATTTAAAACTGAGTGTGTTAGATGTAGGGCAAGGCAGTGCTTTCGTCGTGCAAGTGGGCAAGCGAACATTGGTGTACGACGTTGGGCCTAAATACACCGACAGTTTCGATGCCGGTAGCGGTATAGTCGCTCCCCATTTATATTCACTGGGAATTCGTTCTGTTGATCGATTGGTAGTGAGTCATGGCGATATGGATCATGCCGGTGGCTTAACGGGATTGCTGGAAAAAATAGTGGTTGAACAATTTTTCGCGGGCGAGCCGGAAAAAATTCCGTCAGAAATGGCGAACACCATTGAATCGCAATCGTGTCATCAAGCATCTGAATGGCAGTGGCAAAAAGTGCACTTCCGGTTTTTACAATTTGCACAAGCAACGGGTGCCAGTGCTAATAATCATTCCTGCGTATTGCTGATCAGTTATGCCGGGCAACATATTTTATTGCCCGGCGATATTGAAACGTCCGTTGAGAATCAATTGTTGCGCGATCAACAACTGCCGGAAAAATTGGATGTATTACTGGCTGCACATCATGGTAGCCGCACATCCTCGGGGGCAGGTTTTGTTAATAAAATGCAACCAGCATTGGTTGTTTATTCTGCAGGCTATCGCAGTCAGCACGGTCATCCGCATTGGCAAGTCCGGCAGCGTTATCAAGCAGTGGGTAGCCGTGAGCTCAATACCGCGTATTCTGGTGCGATTTTATTTGAGTGGGATCAAGGCAGCTTGCAGTTAGTTCGTGAGTATCGCCAGTCTAATCGGCGGTATTGGTTTGACTGATATAGCCAATACCGGGTACAGATGCAACTTCTTCACACATTTGCAGACAAAGCAGTCTGCCCCATGGCAATCCCCGGTTCTTGTGGTAATGTACGCCGCGACATAGAGCCACGCGCTCAACTGATTTGCACAATAAGAGGAAGCATCTGTGTTTGAGATTTTTTTAGCTGGCGGTATTTTGATGTGGCCAATCCTGGCCTGTTCATTGATTGTGATTGCGATCAGCGCCGAGCGTTATTGGACGCTCAACCCCGCCAAAATTGCCCCTAAGACCTTGTTGGCACAAGTGTGGAGTTGGATTAAAAACAACCAGCTAGATGCCACAAAACTGCGTGAGCTCAAGCAATCTTCCCCTTTGGGCCAAATTCTCGCCGCTGGTTTGAGCAATTCCAAACATGGCCGCGAAGTTATGAAAGATTCGGTGCAGGAAGCAGCGAGCCAGGTAATCCATGAGCTGGAGCGCTATGTAAACATTCTTGGCACCATCGCGAATATAGCGCCGCTCCTCGGGTTGTTGGGTACTGTGTTCGGTATGATCCAAGTGTTTAATTCGATTATGGTTCAGGGTACAGGTAATACCGGAGTGTTGGCTGGCGGTATTTCGGTTGCGCTTTACACCACAGCGGCGGGATTAATCGTCGCGATTCCAGCAATGATTGCGCACCGGTTTTTCCAGCGCCGCATAGATTCCATTGTTGTCACTATGGAAGAAGAGGCGATCAAATTGGTTGATGCACTGCACAGCGACCGTCGTGTCGATGTGAAATTGGTTTAGGGCGCGGGGTCGCAACGTGAAATTTCGTCGCCAGAGAACTGAAGATGAAGGTATCAATCTCACACCCTTGATTGATGTGGTGTTTTTGTTGCTGATCTTTTTTATGGTTTCCACCACCTTCACTAAAGAGACGCACTTGAGTGTTGATCTGCCGGAAGCCGTTGGTGAACAGAGTAGTGAGTTACCCGATCAGATTGAAATTTTGATTAGCACTGAGGGCAGCTACTCTGTCAATGGGCAGGCACTCGTCAACAGTAAAATCGAGACCTTGAAGTCGGCAATAACAAAAACTGCCGAGGGTAATACCAAAGTTCCATTGGTGATTACCGCCGACGCCAAAACTCCGCACCAGGCGGTCGTACAGGCGATGGATGCGGCGGGTCAGCTGGGATTTGCCCATTTGAGTATCACCACCCGCCAACCCGAACCTGAAAAAGACTAGCGACTCGGTTACAATTCCGCTCAGCTTCGCAACCCAAAGGACTTTTGTATCCCCGATGCAAAAGTCCTTTTGTTTTTACAGGATGATTATTTGAACTCCCCCGGTCAACAAACACCTGTTTCTTCAGGTTATAACCCACACAACCCATGGCTGGCAGCCTGGTATGGCAAGCGTACCTGGACATTTTTGCTGCTGCCGCTGACGTTTATCTTTGTGCTGCTGGTGGCGCTCCGTCGCTTCTGGATTCTCCGCTACACGCAAAAGCGCTTGGTTACGCCCGTTATAGTCGTGGGCAATATTTCTATTGGCGGCACCGGCAAAACGCCGTTGTTGATTGCACTGGTGAAAGGTTTGCAACAGCAAGGGTTTAATCCCGGCGTGATCAGCCGTGGTTATGGCGGCAAGGCGAGCCATTATCCCCATCTACTCAATGCAGCAAGCACTGCGGCAGAGGCTGGTGATGAGCCTGTCACCATCTACCGGCAAACGGGTTGTGCTGTATGCGTGGGCGCAGATCGCGTTGCGGCTGCCCGCGTATTGGAAGATGAAAATTGCGATATTTTGTTAAGTGACGATGGTTTGCAGCATTACCGGTTAGCGCGCGATATTGAAATTGCCGTGGTCGATGGCCAGCGTGGTTTGGGCAATGGTTGGCGGTTACCGGTTGGTCCTCTACGCGAGCCTAAATCGCGTTTAAAAACGGTTGATTGGGTGGTAGTAAATTCTCCCGCTGATGATTTCATGATACCGGGATTAAATGATTTGTTTTATGTGCCTATGCAGATCTCCGCGCAAGAGTTGGTCAATCTTCAATCGGGTGAAAAAACTTCTGCGACCGAATTTAATTCAACACGTGTTCATGCAGTTGCGGGTATTGGCAATCCGCAGCGATTTCAGGATACATTAACCCAATTAGGTATAACTGCTGAGTTGCACGCTTTTCCTGACCACTACACCTATAGTGCAAGCGATTTACAGTTTGCGAATAATGTCCCGGTGGTGATGACGGAAAAAGACGCGGTTAAATGCCGCGAATTTGCACAGCCCAATTGGTTTTACTTGCCGATTGTGGCCAGTTTGCCCGATAGTTTTTGGCAAGCACTGCTTCAAAAACTCGAACGGATTTGCGAGCAGAAAAAAACCATTTTTAAATCGAAATAGACTTTATTTGACGGAACCCCAGCATGAGTTTCTACGTCGTTATTCCCGCACGTTATGCCTCTACACGCCTGCCTGCCAAACCCTTGAAGGACATTGCTGGCAAGCCGATGATCCAACACGTCTACGAGCGAGCGCGTGAAAGCACAGCGGCGCAGGTTATCATCGCCACTGACGACGCACGTATTGAAGCAGTTGCCAAATCTTTTGGTGCGCGTGTGTGCATGACATCTGCAGCACATAATTCAGGTACTGATCGCTTACAGGAAGTGGCTGCGCAGCTTGGTTTAAAACCGGATGATATTGTCGTGAATGTGCAAGGTGATGAACCCTTGATTCCCCCGGCAGTTATTAATCAAGTTGCCGCCAATCTCGCCGCGAATAATTACGCAAGTGTTGCGACACTGAGTGAGCAAATTCATAGCCTGGATGATTTTCGCAATCCGAATATCGTCAAGGTAGTAGCCGATCAAACAGGAAAAGCTCTGTATTTTAGTCGCGCGCCTATCCCGTGGCCACGTGATCATTTTGCCAAAGCAGACAGCAATAGCTTGCCCGATAATTTTCTGGCGCAGCGTCATATTGGTATTTATGCGTATCGCGTAGCACTGCTCAATCGTTTTATCACTTGGCCACAGGCACAACTTGAGCAGATTGAATCGCTTGAACAGTTGCGTGTATTGGCCAATGGCGAAGCCATCCATATCGCAGAAGCCTGCGCTGCGGTACCCGGTGGTGTGGATACCGAGGCAGACCTGTTGCGTGTAAAAGCGATTTTAGAAAATTAAATGTAGTGAATGCAAAATGACGAAAGTGTTATTTGTTTGTCTGGGCAATATTTGCCGCTCGCCCACCGCGGACGGCATTTTTCGCGAGCTGGTGGCGCGCGAAAAATTGGATCAAAAAATTCTGGTAGATTCGGCCGGTACTGGCGATTGGCATATCGGCAAAGCACCTGATTCGCGCACGATTGTTGCTGCGCGCCGGCGGGGTTACGACTTATCGGTATTGCGCGCCCGTCAAGTAAGTGCGCGGGATTTTGCCGAATTTGATTATGTATTGGCGATGGATAAATCCAATTTAATGAATTTGCAACGTATGAAGCCATCGACCTACACCGGACACCTGGGCTTGTTTCTGGAGTTTGGTTCGCGCGGCGATTATCGCGAAGTCCCGGATCCTTATCACGGTGATAGCGATGATTTTGAGCTGGTGTTGGATTTGGTGGAAGACGCTGCCCAAGGTTTGCTAAACCATATCTGCAATAATGCATTGCGCTAAACTGCCATAAAAAATAGCGTAGAACTTTCAACTAATCAGGTAATTCTGCGGTGCCACTTTTTTTGCCTCATTTCAATTTGCAAAAATTCAATACGCTCGCTGTTCCTGCGCTGGCGCAGTATTTTGTCAGCGTCAAAACCGATGACGAATTGCGCGAGGCGCTGGTGTTTGCGCGCACGGAAAATTTACCGCTGCTGTTATTGGGTGGCGGTAGCAATATCGTGTTGCGCGCTGATTTTCCCGGTTTGGTGGTGCAGATAAAATCCCAGGGCAGGGAAGTGGTCGATGAAAATGATGAATGTGTTTGGCTGAAAGTAGCAGCAGGTGAAAACTGGCATCAATTGGTGGAGTATTCGCTCGATAACGCGCTCTATGGATTGGAAAATTTATCATTAATTCCCGGCAGTGTTGGCGCTGCGCCAATCCAGAATATTGGTGCTTATGGGGTGGAGATTAAAGAGCTGGTGGCTGAATTGTCAGCGCTTAATATCCGCTCGGGGCTATCGGTGACTTTTACTAATGAAAGTTGCCAGTTTGGCTATCGCGACAGCATTTTTAAACAGTCACTTAAAGACCAGTATGTAATTACCTCGGTGACGTTTCGTTTGCGCAAGCAGCCGCAGCTCAATCTGACCTATCCCGCATTACGTGCGGCGCTAGCTAATATTGCCGAGGAAGATATTACTTCGCAGCAGGTCAGTGCGGCCGTTATTGATATTCGCCAAACAAAATTGCCCGATCCGGCCGTTATCCCTAACGTAGGTAGTTTTTTTAAAAACCCAGTTATCAGCCAACAACAATTTGATGCATTAAAAGCTGAACATCCGGCAATTGTTTCTTATCCCGCTGCCGCTAATCAGATCAAGTTGGCGGCGGGCTCGTTGATCCATCAGGCAGGATGGCCAGG
>NZ_JBRFPI010000126.1:0-10752 GCF_053579595.1 Cellvibrio sp. | reverse complement strand
CAACCATTTTTCTGTTTTTGTCTATAATTCGTTCTTTAATCCCCTAAAAACCCTCAAATAAGCTGCTGGAAAGCCGTTTTAGCGGCCTTTTCAGGCTTAATCGCGCTGCAGCCAATCCCTGTCTGTGTGGCCAATTATTAAATTCCTGTCATTTATTGCAGCTGATGATTCAACCGCGCACCAAAGCAGATCAAGCACGCGCCAGATTGGCGAGAAAATGCCAACTCTCCCCCAGACTGCCTGCGAATTCCCGCACTTATCACCCTCTGGCACAGCGTCTGCTGCGCACCCAAGCCCAGATTGGAATCCACCTAAACCTGCTTTATTGCCTTGGATAAGCTTACTTATCAACGGTAACCAATTGATGTTAAAGATTTATTAACCAGTAACTTTGAATTTGGACAAATGCTTTCTAGCACTGGGAACAAGTTTGAAGATAAGCCCAATACATGAGTTTTGGATTCCTGGAGTTTGTTATGAAGATTGCGCGATTCGTTTGCGGCCTGTTGTTAATCACCACTAGTGCGCAAGTATTGGCCTGGGGCCAAAATGGCCACCGAATAGTTGGCCAGATAGCCAATGAGCACCTGACCAAAAAAACCCACAAGGCACTGCTGCCATTGCTCGACGGCGACCTGCTACCCGAAGTGGGTACCTGGGCGGATGAGATGCGTTCCGACCCGGCTGAGTTCTGGCAAAAACACTCCTCGCGCTGGCACTACATCAATGTGGCTGAGCCAGACAAGTTTGATGCAGAGCACTACCACACACCGCAATCAAAAGACGACGTGAAAGATATTTACGGCGGCATTTTGCGCTGCATCGCTGCTTTAAAAGATAAAAACACCCCGCTCGCCGAGCGCCAGTTTTACTTGCGCTTTCTGGTGCATCTGGTCGGCGATATCCACCAGCCGATGCATGCTGGCCATGCAGAAGATCGCGGCGGCAATTTGGTTGAAGTGAAATTTTTTGGCAAGCCGACCAACCTGCATTCGCTCTGGGATACGGATTTGCTCGAATCGCAAAACCTGAGTTTTACCGAGTACGCCGCATTTATTGATACGCAGGATAAACAGCTCATCAAAACCTACCTGAGCAGTACCCCCGCCGACTGGCTAAAAGAATCCATGGCGCTGAGCGAGGGGCTTTACCAAAGCGCCGCGCCCATCAACAATGCCAGCCCTGACCTGAGTTACGGCTACATCTACCAGCAGCTCCCCATCGCCCAACAGCGTTTGCTGAAAGCAGGTATTCGCCTCGCTGGTTTGCTCAACAGTATTTACGACTCCAGAGCCAAACCGGGCCTTACAGCCTTGGCGGCAAAACCATAGCGCTTTGGCCACCAGACCTTAGCACTTTGATCACTAAACCATAGCTCGGTAGCGAGCACTGTTATTCACCACATCATTACCATTGCTTAGGGAACACACTATGAAACCGCTCATGAAAAGAAGCACACTCTGCCTGGCGATTGCCGCCGGTATTTCCGGTTACGCCCAAGGCCAGGACACCAGCTCGGCGATCCTCGGCAAGATCACCGCGCCCGATGGTTCACCCGCTGCTGACACCCGCATCATTGTTTTGCACGAGCCGTCCGGCACTGTCAGCGAAGTGAAAACTAACAGCGCCGGTAGCTACTCCATGAAAGGCCTGCGCATCGGCGGCCCTTACAAAATCACCATAGATTCCGATAGCTACCGCGATGCGGAAATGCGTGATTTGTTTCTGCAATTGGGCAAGACCCTGCGCCTCGACCAAACCCTCGAAACCCTTGATGCCAGCGATCTGGAAGAAGTCGTCGTGATCGGCACCGTCATCCCCTCCAGCACCAAGGGCGCCAGCTCGGTATTCAGTGAGGATGACATCAACAACACCCCGGCATTCAGCCGCGATATTAAAGACATTATCCGCAGCAACCCGCTGGTCGTTATCCAAGATGGCCAACTGAGTATCGCTGGTAGCAACCCGCGCTTTAACAACATCACCGTGGACGGTATGGGTCAGAACGATGACTTTGGCCTCAACCTTGGCGGCTACCCAAGCTCGCGCCCACCCGTATCACTCGATGCGGTAAGCCAAATCAGCGTCAACACCGCGCCCTTTACCGCAAAAGTGGGTGGTTTCTCTGGCGGTTTGGTGAATGTGGTAACCAAATCCGGCACCAATGAACTACACGGCTCGATACGTGCTGACGGCACTAACGACAGCCTTTCAGGCGACCCTGAAACCGGTGACCTGGACCTGGGCAAAGAAAACTCTATGGGGCTCACACTCGGCGGCCCGATTCTGCAGGACAAAGCGTTTTATTTTGTCTCTTACGAAAGTCTGGAGCAGGACAACTCCGCACTCTTTGGTGTAAATGGCTCGGGCGCCAACACCAGCAATGTCACCCCGGCTGACTATGCGCAATTTCTGCAAACACTGAACGACGTCTACGGCTTGACCGACTCGGTCGCTGGTGGCGTGGGTGAGCGCGACGAAAAACTGCTGGTCAAGTTTGATGTAAACCTGAGCGATGCACACCGCATGGATTTCAGCTATCAGCGGCAGGATAACGAACTCGATCGCAACAGCCCGGACCAAGCCTTCCAACTGCGCATGGATTCCAACTTTTTTACCATCAAGACTGTATCGGACACCTACAGTACCCATGTTTTCTCTGACTGGACTGACGCATTTAGCACCGCGATTGGCTTGTCCTACAAAGACCTGACAACGGATTCACAGAAAAAAACTGACCTGGGTCAGGTAACGGTCAACATCGGCAGCAACGCCATTGTGTTTGGTACCGATGCCGCGCGCCACGCCAATGTCGCCGACACCCAAACCCTGCAATTGCATCTGGACGGCACCTATTTGATGGGTGACCACGAACTGCGTTTTGGCTATCAGGGTCAGAGCGTGACCTACTACAACCTGTTTGGCCAACACACCTCAGGCACTTGGGTGTTCAGAAGCCTCGCCGATTTTGCGGCTAAAAAACCATCCCAGCTCACCTACCGCAACGCCTATACCAATAATGCCGAAGATCTGGCCTATGAAGCGGAACGCACTACCCACGCACTCTACGGGGAAGATAGCTGGACAGTCACACCGGATTTGTTACTCACCTTCGGCCTGCGCTACGAGCAGATCGCATCGGACGACGTACCCGCCGAAAACCCGCGCTTTATGACCAGCTACGGTTACACCAATACCGAAAACCTGGACGGGCTGGACATCATCCTGCCAAGGATCAACTTTAACTGGGACTTGAACGAGACCATGACCCTGCGCGGTGGTGTCGGCCGTTTTAGCGGTGGCAAACCCAACGTCTGGGTCGCCAACTCCTTCACTGCCGATGGCATGACCGCTGTGGCAGCGCCTAACAGTGCCACCAACGCTGCGATAGCTATTCCCGCTAATGTCGATTTCACTCAAGTACCCGACTCGGTCGAAGCCTCACTGGTCAGAGGCGCAGGCAGCACCGCCTATGTCGATCCGGACTACGAGCTGGAATCGGATTGGCGCTACCAATTGGGCTGGGATCAGGAGCTGAGCATCCCCTATCTGGGTGATGGCTACCTGTGGAGCACCGAGTTCAACTATATCGACAAAGAGAATTCCTCCTTCTGGGTGGATACCTCACGCGAAGAAGCAAGGCGCACTGCCGATGGTAAACGCATCATTTATCGCAGTAGATACACAGGCAACCTGGCGGAAATTTCCGACATCATGCTCACCAATGCCGACAAAGACGGCCGCAGCATCATCTGGACGACCAACGTGAGTAAGGATTGGGACAATGGCGTGAACATGTTCGCTGCCTATACCCATCAAGACGTAACCGAGGTCAACCCCGGCACCAACTCTACCGCCGCCTCCAACTACAACTTCAACATGACCATCAACCGCAACGAAGAATTGGTGGGCACCAGTAACTACGAAATTGAACACCGTGTTGTGCTCAACCTGGGTTATCGCGCCAACTGGTTTGGCGACAATGAAACACGCATCAACCTCGCATTTGAACGCCGTTCCGGCCGCCCGTTGAGCTGGGCGCTGGATTCGTTTAACGACAACGACCTGGGCGATCAGCGCGAATTCCAAAGCAGCGATGCCTACCTGCCCTACATTCCTACCGGCCCCAACGACCCTAATATCGATTGGGCGGGCAGTGACTGGCCTGGCGCCACAACTCCTGAGCAAAAATACGCCGCCATGTTGGAAGTTATCAAAGGCGCGGGTGTTGAGGGTTACGCAGGCGGATATGTACCTAAAAACATCGCTACCCAACCCTGGGTGACCGACCTGGATTTAAGCATCCAGCAGGATATTCCCGGTTTTGCGGACGGCCATAAGGGCACCATCTACTTCACCATCGACAACTTACTCAACCTGCTCGATAGCAGCAAAGGCCAGGTACGCCGCATGGAGTTCCCACAGCAAACATTGTGGGATTACGACGTAAACGCCACCACCGGCCAATACCAATACGACGTGCGCTTCAACGGTACCAACACCAAAAACTGGACTGAGTACGTGCCAGAAGAATCGGTGTGGCGCTTGAAGCTGGGCGTGAGTTACAGCTTCTAACCCTACCTCGCTTTCCCGTTAACGAACGCAGCGCCCGCCCTTTTGCCTCCCGGCAAAAGGGTTTGGGCAAGCTCGCGCTCAATTCCGGGCTTTTCACCTGTTCCACCGTTATTAACCCACCAATGCAACCTTTATTAATCCGCTGATATAAGGAGTTACGTGTTATGAAAAAGCTCGCCCTTGGTTTGATCGCTTTCGCCGCGCTCTGCTCTGCCACGACCCAAGCCGCCAACTGCGTTTACGGCTGCCCCACCGGAAAATCCGGTCAAGTTGTCACCCGCTCGATTTACACCATCAGCAATAACGCCACCACCAAGTTCGCCGATTGGGCAGCCTACCAAGTGACATCGGCCACCATTGATGGCCCCTCGCGCACCCGTACCTGGAAGGCCGACCCCAGCATCACCGCGGCCAATACCCTTGAACCGGCTGATTACACCAACGCCGCTGCGCAACTGGGTACCGATCGCGGCCATCAGGTTCCACTCGCCGCCTTTAGCAATACCGCCGATTGGGCGACTACCAATTATTTATCCAATATCACCCCACAGGCCGCTGAATTGAATCAAGGCCCCTGGGAGCGATTGGAAAATGCCGAGCGTGTTATTGCGCGCAGCGGTCAACCCGTTTTTGTCGTCACCGGCCCACTCTACGAATGGTATTTCGGCTCACTGCCGGGCGCCGATGAATCGCACATCATTCCCTCCGGCTATTACAAAGTGGTGATTGCCGTTATCAACGGCACCGTAAAAGCATCGGCGTTCATCATGGAACAAGATTCTGCGCGCGCCGACAATTTCTGCAGCAAAGAAGTGACTATCGATGAAGTTGAAATGCGCGCTGGCATCAACGTGATGCCTACTTTATCCACCACCATCCAGGCTCCGGTTGAACGGAGTTATGGCGGCCTCAAAAGCCAATTAGGTTGTTAACCGGGTTCGTGTTGTTCTCATGAGTGCCCCACTTGAGCGGGTTCGCCCGCTCCTTTTTTTGCGCAGGTTTTATTGATATTAATGGCACTAAATTTGATGTGATTCTGTGGTCAGCTTTTTTAACATCGCCAACACTGACACGCGCCCAATGTCATTCAATACACTGCACAGAGATGAGCAATCACAATGAGAATTAACCATTTTCCGCACCTTTTTATCACAGCAACACTCTGCTTTTTGTTAGCCTGCAGTTCCACCAGTACAACACAGCGGAACGCGAGCGCTAACAACACTATGAACACCGCCAAACCCAGTGCAGAAGAGGTTGCTAAAGCATTAAATCTCTCAGGTCATCTTGAAGGCGGATTTTTCCGTCGCACCTACCAAGCCGATGACTACGCAAAACTTTCTACCGAGAAGGGCGAGCGTTTTATCCTCACCTCGATTTTTTACATGCTAACCAGTCAATCGCCTATCGGCCATTTTCATCTCAACAAATCCGACATAGTCCACTACTACCACATGGGCGATCCGATTCGTTACACACTGATTTATCCCGACGGCAAACTCGAACAGGTCATTATGTGCAGCGATGTCACCAAAGGTGAGCTGCTACAACTCACCGTCAAAGGTGGAATTTGGAAATCGTCAGAACTATTAGATGGCGAGTACGGCTACGGCCTGATTAGCGAGGCGGTATCGCCGGGGTTTGATTACGCGGATATGACCTTGGGAACCAATGAATTACTGAAGGAAAAATTTCCCCAACATTGGGGATTGGTTGAGCGGTTGGTGAAGCAGTAAACCCAAGTAAATAACTAAACCAGCTTTTTAGCAAAATGGATTTTTTCTTTGCCCTGTGCATTCACATACACTCCTGTAATCGCATAACCCTGCGCGATTAACAGGAGCAGCATGGACCTGTATTGATTCATACTCTTGACCCGAATTTCTTTTACTCCCAATTCGCCCACTCGGCGCTCCTGCTCCAGCAAGAGCGCCTTTGCTATACCTTGCCTCCGATAATCAGTGTGAACACCACCTAGCCAACTGTAAAAGCAGTTATCATCAAGCCAGTACCCCAGCTTGTAGCCAACCAAGGCATTATCAATTTCAGCTACCAATAAAAGAAACTTTTTATCGGCAATACGCTCAGAAAAATAGCGACTATCGGAAATAGGCAAAAGCTCTTCAATTTGATTATGCACACCTAGAGCTTCATCAAGTGACCCTAAACGGATTTCCATAAACCTGCCTTACCGATTAACGACCTCAATTAACGTTCCCGTTTTCACAACATCCACTTTCACATTGGCACTGTTGACCTGCACAGTATGATAAACCGCAACACCTAATGAATCACCTGTGATGGTCAGATTGTAAGTGCCATTGCTGACCGGAATCGTATAGGCACCGGTCGCATACACCGGATAAGACTTACCATTAAAACTAATGGTGACGCCACTCATGCCTTCACCCACATCATAAAAATCATTGTTATTGTTATCGCTATACACAACGCCAGTTAAATAATAGCTGGAACCGGAGCGGGCAAAGTTTTGCGTTAGCATAGATGATAAATAGTTTCTGCCATCTGATAAAAAATTGCCCTGCTTCTGGCCAACTCCCAGCTCACGGAAATTGCCATTCAGAATATTCACTCTATGCCCCGGCGATTTAAATAAACCTTCGTGTTGTGAAACCGCATAATTAGTCAAACTAATACTCGAGCCCGTTGTACCACCCCAGGCGATATTTTCACCGCTGGTCCAACTGCCTGAAAACACATAACCCGCTGCACTCATACGCTCAGTAGCGGTACTGTTATTTTTGCCAGTGTGCGAAAAAATATCGGCATCCAACATCCACTGCGAATGGATGCGCGCTGAGTCAATCAACAATAAATTGTGCGCAAGCGGTTGCTTGGCCGTAGCGGTGATCTGGGTACCGGTAATACCATCGTTTAATCCAATACCCAGACGTGTTGCTTCGGCTTCCGGATTGGCGCGGGCACGGTTCACTAACTCAACAACCAATACTTCCTGCGCTGTCGGCTGTTTAGCCAAATCAATGAGTGCCGGTGTTGCACTGACTTCACTGCTCGCCACACTCTCTGTGCCCGCACTCACCGCAGTAACTACAAAATAATAGGTCTCATCATTCCGCAATGCCGTAATCACACGCGGAGATGTGACATTTTGCAGCCGGGTGCCATCATCAAAACTGGCGATACTATTAATTAAAATATTTGGCTCGGATGCGTAGTAAATATTGTAACCAGTTGCACCAACCACTGGATTCCAGGTGAGTGTCACTGAGCCATTGGCAGGAACGGCTGAAATATTTTGTGGCGCCGTCAGGGAAATAGTTGAGGAAGCAGAAGATAGAGGCGCACTACTCTTGACTGAATTCATACTGCTGAGCGACAGCGAACTTGAAGCCAAGCTACTGAGCGTTGATTGACTCGACTTAGCTGCACTGGAGGGCACAATACTCGCTGCAGATGAAGCGGGCGTGGAAGATGGCGCGCCCGAGCCACCACCTGAGCCACCACAAGAAACCAGCGCGACCAGTGTGACGCTGGCGAGAAAAAATTTGAGATGCTGTAAATAGTTCATCTTGGCCACTCTAGAGGGAATTACTGAGAGCCAAAATGATAACAAGGTGGTAATAAAGGAAACGAGACAGAATCCTCAGACAAGGCCTAGGCACAAAAAATGCAAAGTTAAGCAAAACCCGTAATTGCTAGCTGTATTCACTAATCGAATCAGTTAGCAAGAAGAAGCCTGACAAATCAGGTCCCAATTATTTTCGCCGCCCATACTTTCGCAGCTTGAATAATCTCTTTTGATGTTGGCGAGTCCGAGCAACAGCGAGCCATCATTACTGCACCCGCCAATAACGCCATTAACGCCCAAGCATCATTAGGATTTTTTCTATTTAACCCAGCCGTTATTTTGGTGGAAATATTTTTTGTGGAGTGAGCGTAAATTGCTTGTGTGTCAACATCAGCGCGAGTCACATCGGCGGACAACCCCGGCACTATACAGCTGCAAGAAAGGTTTCCTATATGTTCTTGCCCCAAATAGTAATCCATAAAATATTTTGCCCAGTTGTCGCCATGTTCTGAAATTAACCGCTCTATAGTTTCTGCGTAATCATCAAGACCTTTTTGCACAACCTCTTGAAAAGCTTCACTTTTCGAAGTGAAATGTCCATAAAATGCCCCCGAGGTCATGCCCGCTTTTTGAACGAGTGCATTAATACCCAACCCGCCATACCCCTCTTCCCGAAACCCCTGACCCGCAGCATCCAGTAAATTCGCGCGTATTTTGTCCATATGTTCTTGAGATGCACGCATAGTAACCCCCAAAAAGAGCCATTCCCAAAAATGACTATCAGCACTAATAAATAGTGACCATTATATTTATCTTGACACAGATAGCGATCGCTATTTATATTAAATATAGTGATCACTATCTAATAAATTATTCCAATTCAATGAGTTTCAAAAGGAGATAGGGTAATGCCATTTCAAATTATTTTGACGGAAGGTTTAGTAACAAAAAGCAGGGCGCTGCTGCTGCACGCCGAAATTGTAGAACTGTTTATGAGTATTCATGGTATTAGCAACAATCCATTTATGCTTCCAAATGTTATAGGTGAGGTTGTTTTTATTGATCATGGACAAACATTTTCTGGTAAAGAGGTGCGCGATATAGCGGTTATCGAACTCAAGGTTCCGTCGTTTACCTTCGGCACTCAGGATCTGAAAAACCAGTTTATTGAGCGTGCGACAGAGAGCGTATTGGCTGCTGCAGAAGGCAAGCTAACAAAACAGCAGGTTTGGATAAATGCTGTTTATACCGTTGATGGATTTTGGGGGATTGCAGGCAAGGCTTACACTAACGCTGAGCTTGGTCACGCCATTCAATCTTCTGCCCACGCATAATTAAATAGACCACCACTGGGATTTCAGTGGTGGTTGTATTGGAATTTGTTCCAAATTCTCCTACTCATTCAATTCGTATCTTTCACGTTATGTTACGCAAACTACATTAGTAACACGATGCCTAACAAATCAGGCGCCGCTTACTAGCCGGCAAAATCCACACTCCCCTCCACAATAATCATATTCGTACTGGCATTGGCATTGCGCAGCGCATGGATGGGCGCATATTCAGCACAAGTCGCCCAGTGGTTGGCGATAGCAAGATCGGGAAATTCCATCACCACCAAGCGTTTAGGTTGCCAATTACCACTGACCACTTGTGTCTGTGCACCGCGCACTAGATAGCGGCCGTTACAGGCAGCAACAGTGGGCGTTATTTTAGCGAGATACTCTTTATAGTTTTCCGGATTGTGCACTTCTATATCGACAATCACATAGGCAGCCATCATTTTTTCCTTACAAAAATATTATTGCGCACTGAGCCAATCAATTAATGTTTTGCGCTCAAGCTCAGTCATTTGGTGAAAATTACCGAGCGGCATATAACCAGATTGCAATGCGGGCAAGGCGCGAATTTTTTGTGCCGCAAGGCCAGCTGCAGAATCAATAATTAAACCCGCTGGTGCTGCCGCAAAACCGGGTTGCGATGGTGTAGCAGCATGGCAATTAGTGCAGTGCACCTGAATGAGCTGGGTGATTTTTGCAGTCTCTGTTGATGCGTTTTCTGCATTTGTTTGAATCGCACTGCCACCAACAACTGCACCGGTGTTTGTCGATGTAATCGACATCAACACAGCGATTACAATAACCCCAAGGCAACTGGTCACTAAAATAATCGGCTTCACATAACCCAAATGTTTAAGGTTAAAAAAGTGGCGCCCCCAGGCCAGACACACACCAATTCCCACCAACACTAACCACGAATAGGCATGACTGTAGAGAAACGAGTAGTGGTTACTCAGCATGCAAAAAATAACCGGCAAGGTTAAATAGTTATTGTGCGTAGAGCGCAATTTTGCAAATGCCATGGCGCAAGTATCAGGCGCTTCGTTATTACTGACGGCGGCAATAAATTTTCGCTGTGCCGGCATAATGCCCCAAAACACATTACCGGCCATCCAGGTTGCGATCATCGCCCCCACATGTAAATAGGCTGCACGCGCTGAAAATAATTGATGTGCGATATAACTCGCGAAGCTAATAATAACCAGCAGTGCGACGGCGATAACCAAACCACGATTTACTAAGGGTGTGCGCAATAGTAATTCATAAACTAATTGCCCACCGAGAATA
>NZ_JBRFPI010000125.1:0-10782 GCF_053579595.1 Cellvibrio sp. | reverse complement strand
TTCGCAGCGAGGCGCCAATTTTTGGAAAGCCACGTATTAGCGAATCAGTAGATGACCTTTTCTATCCCTTGATACGGCAACATTTGGCTCAGGATATTTGGGCCACCAAAATTGCAAGAACTAATAGTACCGTAATGGTTCAGGATGGAACCAATACCAACCCACGTGTGGAACAACTTTTGATAACAAGGGTATCACCTGATTTTATTTCTATTTTCAACCCTAAAATTATTGCCGGCGAGCTGGACGCCTTTCGCGATAAACCTGATTCCGCATTTATCAGCCAATCAATTGCGAAAAAATTATTTGGCAATGAAAGCGCACTCGGGAAGACCTTATTAGTTCCCGATGCTGTATCACCCGAACAACAAGAAAGTGCACTCGCAAAAATAAAACCTTTTGTTATTGTTGCTGTAGTCGATATGGACAATTCCCGCAGCCATATTAACTCTGGAGTTTATATCACGGAACCTGACAGCCAATTAACAGCGGCTAATTCAACGCGATTTCATCGTGAGACTTACATAAAAATCAAAAGCAATGCATCGCATAATTCTATAGTGGCAAAACTCAATGCACTCAATGAACAAATACCACCTGAGTTTGACTCGATAAAAAGTACAGATCCGACTTTATTTCATTTAATGCCAATTACTGAAAGACATATGAATGATAGCGTCAGTGATGGTATTCGGTTACGCGTATTTGTTCTCTATTGCCTGGGTGCCCTGATTTTATTGGTTGCGGTCAGTAATTTTATTAACCTGAGTTTGGCTGGCTACGTAACACGCCAAAAAGAGGTAGCGCTAAGACGTATGCAGGGCGCCAATATTTCACAATTATTTTGGCAATACTGGCTGGAGAATGGTGTTTTTATCATCTTGGCTACGCTACTTGCTCTGATCTTGTGTGAACTGCTAATCCCCTATTTCATTGGGCTGCTCAATCTACGGCTAGTATCGGGTATTTTTGTTGAGCCGCAACTGGCATTTATGTGTGTTGCCACCGTTGTGATGATCTCTGGGATAATTGCCTTATATCCGGCAATTTATTTTGCCAAAATAAAACCTGCACAAATCCTCCGCGCCAATCGCTCAACTGAAACCCGCTTTTCCCACTACACGCGCAGAGCTCTGCTGCTAGTTCAATTTGTGGGTGTAGGCGTATTAGTGATTGCATTAAGCGCAATCAGCTGGCAAATGCGCATACAAGACAACTACCAGCCAGGCTACAAAACGGAAAATATTGTATTTTTTCTCAATCAGCAACCCCTGGAAATATCCGTATCCCATATAAACAGTATTAAGCAGGAAATAAAAAAATCCCCCAATGTCATTAGTTCATCACTCACTATGGGCGTGATTCCAGGGCAATCCAGCCAGCAAATGGAGGTGGAACGGATTATTCAGGAGCAACCTTACAAGGCTCAACTGGTTTTTTCCTGGTTAATTGATCTGGACTATTTTTCAGCATTTGGCATGCCGATCATTGCAGGCAACCTTCCAGTAAATAAGCCTTTAGTTCCACCTAAAACTGTCAATAACGGTCAGTTTCGTGGCGAGGTAATTTTATGCCGGACTACTGCCCAACAATTAGGCTTTGCAACACCAGCGGCCGCCATTAATGATACGGTAGAATTGTTTAAACAGCCGGGCAGACCCGGAAGTGCTCAAGCAAAAATAATCGCCGTAATTGACGATGTCGATCTTGGCGATCATCGCAAGGCACCAAAGCCCTGCATGTTTGTAACACTGGATAATGTTTTTCCCAATCTTCCCTTGGCAGTGAATTTTCATAAGGCACCAAGCGCCTATGAAATCGACCAAATCAAAAAGCTTTGGCAGGAAATTACTGGAATCACGCCACACCATTGGCTGCTATCAGGCTCTCTGGCAGACCAATATTCAATAGAGCGTACGCTACAAAAATTCCTGTATGGTTTTGCTGCTGTTGCACTGGCAATAGGGCTATTGGGTATTTATGGGATTACTGCACTAAGCGCGCAAAAACGCAGTAAGGAAATTGCACTGCGAAAATTGCATGGTGCAGGCCAATGGCAAATTATTCGCTTACTAAATCGTGAGTTTTCATTGTGGGTAATATTGGCAAATTTACTGGCCTGGCCAACAGCTGCCTACTTGGTTATTCGTTGGATAGAAAATTTTCATAACCACTTTTCGCTCTGGTTTTGGTTGCCAATATTTTGTGCATTCGCACTGGCAACGTCTCTCTTATTAGTATGGCTTACCGTGACGGCACATTCCCTATTCATAGGAAGATTGCGTCCGGCCGAAGTGCTGCGCGATGAATAAATTCCTAAACCAATAAGGGGCGACCATAGCCATCCCTCAGCCCCGCGTTGACAGGAAGTCTTGACCCTACCCTTTTTGTGGTGGGGTCTTTTTTATTATTTACTCCGGCTGCCAATCCCCTAATATTTTTTCGCGCGTATAATTTTTTACTTCTTCATCACCTAATTGGCGACGCTTGTTATTAACCACTGCGCCGGGACCGCTGCTGTTGTATTCAAAGAAACGCGCGTCTTCCGGCAAGAAGGGAATTTTGGTTCCGTCTTTTGCGGTGCCATTCATGGAATACCAACCATCTAGGGTGATGTGGGAATCCATCCAGGTGTTGATAAATACGGCTTTGCCAATTGCGTTAGGGTCGGCGTAGCGGCCATCGGGAAATTGGGTGGTGGGGTGCCAAGGGCGGCCGAGGGGGACGGAATTATCAGGGACTGATTCTTTGCAGGTGAGTTTGCAATCAATAAAGGTTAACCCGAACTCATCGACAATTTGTGTTGATGGTGCAACGAGATAACCATGCGGGTCATTGGGCTTGCCGCGCCCAAGCGTGTGAATTTCGGAATCAGTAAACAGTGCATTGCCTTTGCCAAAAATAAAATCGACATTGCCAGCTATAAAGCTTTTATCAAACCAGCTGCGGCCGGAATTTACGAACAAGGTATCCTGATAACCTAACAGGCGGACATCGCGTGCTAAAAATTTGTCGCTGCCTGCATCCAAAAATAATGCAACTGCCTGGCTGTTGGCTACGCGTTTTGCATCATCATTTGCCAGTGCATCATTGCTTAAAAAATCAAAGGTATTTTCGATAGTCAGTTGGTGCACTTGGATGTTGGCTGCACGGATGGTAACCGTTGCCGAGCCGGGTGTGCCCCAGGTTTTCCCCTCTGCATAAGTTTTTCCGGCATAGGCATCGTAATAAATGCGAGTGGTATTTGCGCTTTCACCCAGTAACTGGATATTGGGCTTGGTGATATTAATTTTCTCGTAGTAATCACCAGCGGCGATAAAGATGATGTAAGGCGACGGAGAATTAACTGGCGCAGCATCGAGTGCAGCTTGGATACTGGTAAAGCTATTGGCCGCTGGCTTGGCTGCCTTATCCACCAGTGCGTTGTATCTGGATTTGGGTTGATTAGCGCAGCCAGTGAAAATGAGTATTGCGAGGATGATGTAATTGATTTGGAAAAATCGGCGGGCAATCATTCATTAATCTCCGCAAAATGAATCTCTGTATTTTTTATTCAGGCATTCCCAAAGAAACTTCGGGAATGCCAATCGAAATATAACATCTTATTTAAAAGCTTCTTGTACCGATGCCAATACACCTTTAGCGTAGAAACGCTCCAACCATTGCGTAGTCGTTTTCACAAAACGCGTTTCATTAATTAAATCAGCACCAAATACTTTTTGAGTTCCTACAACCGCTTTTACCATGCCCGCAGGATTTCCCTGGTTAGCATCGCAGGCAGCGCGCAATTCTTTAGCGAGTGGATCTGATACTTCAATCACCGCACCTTTTTCATCCACACCCGACACATAGCGAATCCAGGCGGCAACACCCAAACACAAAATATCGATATGGCCATTGCCCGCCAATTGTTCACGCAGGGTTTCCAATAAGCGTTGCGGTAATTTTTGCGAGCCATCCATAGCGATTTGCCAGGTGCGGTGCTTCAGGGCTTTATTAGAAAAACGCTCACGCAATTGTTGTTTGTATGCCTCGATATCAAAACCCGCTGGCGCGACAACTGTTTCGCCTGCCTCACGCGCCATATAGGTTTTTACCAAATTTACAAATGCCGGTTGCTCCATGACTTCGCTGATGTACTGGAAGCCAGAGAGATAACCGGTGTAAGCCATAGTCGAGTGGGCGCCGTTTAATAAACGCAGTTTGATTTTTTCAAACACGCGCACATCTTCAACTAACAGCACACCGACTTTATCCCACTCGGGGCGACCATCGGCGAATTTATCCTCCACTACCCATTGCGTGAAAGGTTCGCATACCACCATTCCTTCATCGCGCACTCCCATACGAGCTTCAATATCGCGACGGTCATCATCGGTTGTTGCAGGCACAATGCGGTCGATCATAGTGCAGGGGAAAGTAGCGTTAGCTTTTATCCAGGCGGAAAATTCCGGTGAAATTTTTTGTGCGAATTGGGTAACGACTTTTTCCAATACTTCACCGTTGTTGGGCAGGTTATCGCAGCTGAGTAGCGTAAATGCTTTTTGATTATTATCGAAACGTTGTTTTAATGCAGCGACCAGAAAACCAATTGCCGAGACAGGTGCTTCCAGATGTTCAAGGTCGTGAATAATATCGGGGTGAGCGAGATTTAAATTGCCGGTTGCCGGGTCGTGACAGTAGCCTTTTTCGGTAATGGTCAGCGAGACAATTTTGATATTGCTGGCCGCCATCTGTGCAACTAACGCGGCGGGATTTTCCGGGCCAACTAACGTATCGAGAACAGCACCGATAATCTGTAATTTTTCACCATCACCTGAGCGCTCAACCAAGGTGTAGAGACAATCCTGCGGCACTAATTGATCGCGCACACTCGCCGAGCGCAGACTGCTGCCGATAATTCCCCAATTGCCACCAAATTTATTCAATGCCGCCTCAGTATAAAATGCCTGGTGAGCGCGATGAAATGCACCTATGCCCAAGTGCACAATGCCTGGCTTTAATGCGCTGCGATCATAGCTGGGCAGAATAATATCTTTCGGTAAGTCAGCAATTACATTTTTGTTTAAACGATTCATTAGAAAAATCCAGAAAGGTTGATTGCGCCAACATCAGGCACACAAATATTTATAACGAAAAAATTTGATTTTCAGTCTTCAATTGAATTCACCGCGACTGCGGAATAATGATTAAAACAACCTTACTCATCTTGTCGATTTTGTACAGTATATCGATTTGCAATCCATAATTTTCTATTTTTAACGGCTTAAGAGTGCTATATTTTGGTTTTATTTTTTTACTACAAAAACACAGTGTTTTCGGCAAAATAAAACATCATTTAACGCTTTTAATAACTCCTGGAATTACTTAAATGGCACACATAGCAGCGATTGGCGAAGTCATGGTGGAGCTGGCTCCATTCCCCACTGCCGACAGCAATGGCCGTGAAACAATGGCCTTATCTTTTGCGGGCGACACCTATAACACCTCGGTGTATATGGCGCGCCTTGGTTTAAAAACCGATTACGTTACCCAACTCGGTGAAGATCCTTACAGTGAACAAATTATGCAGCGTATGGCCAATGAAAATATTGGCACCGGCATGATTAAGCAACTGCCCGGCCGCTCCCCCGGTTTATACATTATTCGCAACACACCCGATGGCGAGCGCGAGTTTTTCTACTGGCGCAAAGAGGCACCGGCACGCGAGCTATTTGCATCGCAAGAAGCAGCCGACCAACTCTGCCAAAAACTCGTTCACTGCAACTGTGTTTACCTGAGCGGTATTACGCTGGCGATTATCGGTGAGAAATCGCGCGAATTTTTGTATAACAGTTTGCACAAGCTCCGCCAGCAAGATGTGATAGTCGCATTCGACAGCAATTATCGCCCGCGCTTATGGCGCGATAAATTTGAAGCGCAACAGGCAATGCTATCGATCATGCAATACACCCATATCGCACTACTCACACTCGCCCATGAACAATTGCTCTGGGGCGACGACAGCGTTGAAGGCTGCAAACAGCGTTACGCGGCATTTAACCTCGGCGAGCTGGTATTAAAGCGCGGCGCTGACGATGCGATTATTATCACTCCCGATGCAGAAATTCGTGTTCCTGTTCCACCGGTGCAAGGTGTAATTGATACTACCGGCGCAGGTGACACCTTTAATGCTGGTTATTTAGCAGGCCGCTTGATGAATAAATCACTCGAAGATTCTGCCAAGCAGGGTATTCGCTGCGCAGGCATTATCATTCGCCATCGCGGTGCGATTATTGATAAGGCTATTTTTGATAAAGAACTTGGCGCTTAGGCCGCACTCTGCAAAATTGCACACTACGAGTTTGTCGTTAATGCTTCTGTTTCAAAACACTTGAGCCATGGATGGCGAATGTGAGCCCCATGGATGGGTTTATGCGTTTTTGAAACAGAAGCATTAACGGCAAACGTATTCGAAGCACAAAAAAACTTTTATAAATCTACTGCTGACAGCGCAACATTTTATTACCGCGCTTGCACAACTGAATTGCCAATCCCCATGGGTCGCGCATCATCACCAGATGTGAACCATCTTTGATATGCACCTCTTCCGCAAAACTCGCACCCACTGCTTCCAGCTCTGCACGTTTCTCTACCGGGTTTTCACACACAAACGCCAAATGCACTAACAGCGGATTCATATTGGCGTAATCCGGTACTTGATCGGGCGGATTGTTGTAAATCTCCAACATCACATCACCGCTATCATCACCGAGGAAATGCGTATTAGCACCACCATCCTGTTTGCGCACAATGGTTAAACCCATATGCGCCACATACCAGGCCGCCATAGCGATAGGATCTTTTACGTTAATGGCAAAGTGTTCAATTTTCATAAAAGCATCTATTTGAATAAACAATTTTTACTAAAGCCCTAAAAAGGAGTGCCTGATCTTAAACTTAAGAAGAGGCACTCAGTAGGAGCTCCACACTTACGCTATATTTTTTACGATTGTTTCCACCATTTTTTTGGCATCGCCAAATAACATCATGGTGTTATCTTTGTAAAAAAGTTCGTTCTCCACACCCGAGTAACCCGACGCCATTGAACGCTTCACAAATAACACTGTGCGCGCGCGCTCCACTTCCAAAATTGGCATACCGAAAATCGGGCTTTGCGGATTGGTTTTAGCAGCAGGGTTAGTTACATCGTTGGCGCCGATGACAAAAGCCACGTCGGCAGTTTGAAATTCATTATTGATATCATCAAGCTCAAAGACTTCGTCATAGGGCACATTCGCCTCTGCAAGCAACACATTCATATGCCCTGGCATACGGCCGGCAACCGGATGAATCGCATAGCTGATTTTTACTCCGGCCTTTTTCAATTCTTCACACATTTCACGCAACGCATGCTGTGCCTGTGCTACCGCCATACCGTAACCGGGAACAATAATCACTGAGCCAGCATTCTTCATAATAAATGCAGCATCTTCCGCACTGCCGCGTTTTACCGGACGCTCTTCTTGATCACCAGCTGCGGCAGCCGCAGAGGTATCTGCACCAAAACCACCGAGAATTACGTTAAAGAACGAACGGTTCATGCCTTTGCACATGATATAGGAGAGAATTGCACCTGACGAGCCGACTAGTGCACCAGTGACAATTAATGCATCATTGTGCAAAGTAAAACCTATGCCGGCAGCAGCCCAACCCGAGTAGGAATTTAGCATCGACACTACGACTGGCATATCGGCACCACCGATCGGAACAATCAGCAATACACCAATCACAAATGCCAGCGCCGCCATTCCCCAGAAAACCCAGGGCGATTGATCAACACAGAAATAACCGATCAAACCAATAATCGCCGCACCAAGAATCGCATTAATGAAATGCTGGCCACCAAACACAATCGGCTTGCCCGATACCAAACCTTGTAGCTTGGTAAATGCAATTACAGAACCGGAAAAGGTGATCGCGCCAATGACAACACCCAAGCCCATTTCAATTCGGCTGGCGATATAAATTTCACCCGCTGCATTTAAAATTCCAAATGCGGCCGGATTACTAAACGCTGCACCCGCAACCAACACCGCCGCCATGCCAACAAGACTATGAAAAGCAGCAACCAATTGCGGCATGGCAGTCATCGCAATTTTGCGTGCGATAAAAATACCAATCACCGCACCAATCGCCAGCGCCGATAAAATCCAACCATAAGAAGTCACCGCCGGGCTTAGCACAGTAGTGACTACGGCGATCAACATACCCAACATGCCAAACAAATTGCCTTTGCGCGACGACTCAGGCGATGACAAACCGCGTAGCGCCATAATGAAGAGTACTGCTGCAACCAAATAGGCAAATGAGGTAAAACTTTCATTGAGTGACGACATAATTATTTCTCCCCCACTTTATTTTTCTTTTTATACATTGCGAGCATACGATGGGTGACGGTAAAGCCACCAAAAATATTGATTGATGCCAAAACCATGGCGCAAAAGCCGAGCACTTTGGATAAGCTCATGCCTTCCGGGCCAACGGCAATTAATGCGCCGACAATAATCACACTCGAAATGGCATTGGTCACCGCCATGAGCGGCGTATGCAATGCGGGGGTTACACTCCATACCACGTAATAGCCAACAAAAATGGCCAGGACAAAAATGGATAATTGCGAAACAAAATTGGCTTCCATAATTAACTCCCGATTAAGCGGCGCTGGCCGATTTGAAATTAGGATGAACGATGGCGCCATCGCGCGTGAGTACGGTGGCGGAGATAATTTCATCCTGCCAATTCACACTGAATTGCTTATCGGCATTCATCATCGGGGTTAAAAAATTCAACACATTTTTAGCGTAGAGCGCGCTGGCATCGGCAGATAAACGACTTGGGATATTAAATAAACCAATGATCGTTACACCATTGACTTCAACGACTTCACCCGGCTTGGTGAGTGTGCAATTACCACCCTGCTCAGCAGCGAGATCCACAATCACTGAACCGGGGCGCATGCTGTGCACCATATCGTCATTAATTAACGTCGGCGCTTTGCGGCCGGGAATTAATGCAGTGCAAATGGCGATATCTTGTTTCTTTAAGGTTTCGGCAACCAATTCAGCTTGGCGACGCTTGTAGTCATCGCTCATTTCTTTGGCGTAACCACCAGCAGTTTCAGCGTTTTTTACTTCTTCGCTTTCTACCATTACAAATTTTCCGCCGAGGCTTTCGACTTGTTCTTTAGATGCTGCACGCACGTCGGTTGCCGATACAATTGCACCCAAACGCTTTGCCGTTGCGATCGCCTGTAAACCCGCAACTCCGGCGCCGAGCACCATCACGCGTGCGGGAGCAATAGTGCCTGCCGCCGTCATCATCATCGGCATTGCGCGGTCATACACATTGATTGCTTCCAATACCGCGCGATAACCGGCC
The DNA here is from genome assembly GCF_053579595.1 of Cellvibrio sp. Lineage (NCBI taxonomy): Bacteria > Pseudomonadati > Pseudomonadota > Gammaproteobacteria > Cellvibrionales > Cellvibrionaceae > Cellvibrio > Cellvibrio sp. Next base: position 1,362 of record NZ_JBRFPI010000125.1, on the reverse strand, counting down.
AAATTCGATTGTGAACTTAGAACATCCATGGATTGCGCGCGCGTAATACGCGGCACAAATTCGAGCGTCATTGTAGTGATACCTGCATCAGCATATTGAGCAATAGCCGCAGGATCGGAATAGGGCGACAGCATTGCAATTAATACTGCACCGCGCTTTATCAGCGCCAGTTCATTCAGGTCACCTTCACCTGCCAGGAGGGGGCGCTGGACTTTTAATACAATATCCGCAGAGCCCAATAAACCTGCAAGATCATCGCTGAGTGTTGCGCCCGCTTCTTGATAGGATTCATTGGTAATTCGGCTGGCGATACCGGCATCTTTTTCGATTGCAACGTCAAAACCCAGTGCAATGAATTTTTTTACGGTATCGGGTGTTGCGGCAACGCGCCGTTCATGGGCGCGCCTTTCTTTTGGAATAACGATTTTCATTTTTTGTCGCCCTCTGTAATAGTGGCAAATTTTTGGCAATAGCTATTTTTTGCGAATAGAAATTCACATCAATGTTTTCATCAATGTGAATGGAGCTGCCGTAATTTGCTTTCTAGTGAATTTCTTTTTATATGACTTGGCTCTCACCAAGTTTTTGGACGGGCCAATTCTTTGATTGGCCTCGGTTTTTATATATTCATTAGATCGTGGATGGCTTATGAACTCCGTTATTTATTCTGAGACACGCCGTAAATACATCCATGTAGGCTCATCTTCGCCATCCATGGCTCAGACGGTCTCAGAATAAATAACAGAGTCCATGGCGCGGCGAGATTAAAGTTAAACCACCGCACCAATTTTCCATGGGATAAATTCATTATCGCCATAACCCAGCAATTCGCTTTTAGTTGGCTTACCTGAAGCAACTGCCAAAATTTCTTCAAAGATTTCCTGGCCAGATTCTTCAAGGCTGATTTCACCATCGGATACTTTGCCGCAGTTCAAATCCATATCTTCTTGCATGTGGTTATAGATTTTGCTGTTGGTCGCCAACTTGATACTCGGTGCTGGCTTGCAACCAAACGCAGAACCGCGACCGGTGGTGAAACATAAAATTTGTGCGCCCGATGCAACCTGGCCGGTGGCAGATACCGGGTCGTAACCCGGGCTATCCATAAACACAAAACCTTTGGTGGTAATGTCCTCACCGTACAAAAACACATCGGTCAAATTGGTGGAACCACTCTTCGCTTGCGCACCTAGGGATTTTTCAATAATCGTGGTGAGGCCACCGGCTTTATTGCCCGGCGATGGATTATTGTTTAATTCGAAATCGTTGCGCGCGGTGTAATCTTCCCACCAGCTAATACGATCCAATAATTTCTGCGCGATCTCAGGCGATTCAGGTCGACGCGTTAACAAATGTTCCGCA
>NZ_JBRFPI010000124.1:0-10885 GCF_053579595.1 Cellvibrio sp. | reverse complement strand
TCTCCCCGTCATCAATTCCCCATGCCAGAGCCAACCCAGCTAGTGGTTTACCGTGATCGCGATGATAAAGTGCGTTTTATGGCAGCCAATGCCATGACATTACGCTTGCTCTATTTATTGCAGGCCAACTCCGGGGCAAATCTGGGGGAGCAGCTTCATCTTATCGTCTCTGAGCTGCGGCACAATCATCCAGACACCTTATTTCATGAGGCGCAGGCCTTGATAAACGAGCTGTTCAAGCTAGGTATCATCAGCCATTTCGAGTAGCTAGTGAGATGCCCCGCATTTTACTGGTGAATTTTCCGGCCATTTGGTTATCAAAAGCGCAAAAATAGTGCAAAAAGTTTGGTCATTTACCCTAAAACTACGTTAAATCACAAAATCAGAGTAAATTTCTTTATATAATCCGCCCGCGACATTCAGAGTGTGTTTTGTCATCTTTCTGTAACCTTATGGTCACACAATGGAAACACCTCTGAAACACAAATGTCATTCTATAAATAACACCTGACACTCGGTGTTCAGGGTCTGAACACTAAACACACACATCCAGGAGACGACTCCATGAAAAAAACATTATTGGCTCTGGTTATTGCATCTGTTCTTCCCGCAGCAGCGTTCGCCGACGTTATCGTTTACGGTAAAGCAAATGTGTCTGTGCAAAGCACAGATGAAGTTGCGCTTTCAAGTGCAAATGGCAACCAAGCTGACGGTAGCAAAGTTGAATTGGTTAGCAACGCGTCGCGCATTGGTGTTAAAGGTGGTGAAGAAGTTAATTCAAAGCTGAAAGTGATTTATCAATTTGAATACCAAACTGAAGTAGATGATGGCACCAACGGTAGCCAAACTTTTGGTCAGCGTAATATCTATTTGGGTTTGCAAGGCTCTGCCGGTACTATCATGGGCGGTCACTTTGATACCCCAACAAAAGTCGCGCAAGAAAAAATTGATTTGTTCAACGATCTGGAAGGTGATATCACCCATATCTTCAAAGGTGAAATTCGTGCGAGCAACATCGTTCAATATGTAACCCCAACTTTTGGCGGTGGATTCTCTGGTTCGGTTGCTTATGTGACTGAAGAAAATGATGGTGTGACCAAAAAAACCGGTGAAACAGGTAATGGTATTTCTGCATCATTTGGCTACAACAGCCCAACTTTTTATGTTGGCGTAGCTATGGATCAGGACGTTGAAGCTGAAGGTGTTGATTTGATTCGTGTGGTTGGTCGTTTGACTCTCGGCGCTTTCCAATTCGGTGTGTTGGGTGAGAATTACGACAATGGCGTTGCCGATGAAGAAGATGGTGCACTGGTTTCTGCATTGTGGAATGTAACTGACAAGTGGGCGGTAAAAGCACAACACGGCAGCTCAGAAGTTAGATGGATTGACGGCGAAAGCAGCAGCATTGGTGTGGATTACAAAATGACCAAGAGTGCTACTTTGTATGGTTACTACACTGTGGTAGAAAATGGCCAACCAGACTTGGTTGCTGTAGACAGCTACCGCGATGATAACTACGCTGGTGTTGGCTTGGATTACAAATTCTAATTGTTGTAGTTCTTTCCTTGCGTAAATAAAGGGTGCCTTGGCACCCTTTATTGTTTGTACGTAATCTTGATAAGTAGCTAAAAAGAGGTGATGCGATGAGATGGGTACTGGCAGTAATGATCAGTGTTTGTTGCGCTACACAATCCTATGCCGATGACACCTGTGAAAACGCTGTTGATGCGGCTGATTCAATGAATGTAAATCAGCAGGATTGCGATTACACCGAAGAAGGGCTTAATGGTGTTTTGCACAAAGCTTTTAAAAAGGGTAGTGAAGGGGCGGTATTGGAAACCGATGCAGAAAATCCTGGCGATGGAAAAATGCCAACAACAGGAGGAGCGAAAAACCTCCCAAGTAAACCCATACAAACTAAAAAAGTGTTTTCACTCAGTGTTGAGGTGGATCAATGGTCCAGTGTTGTCCTGGCGCGTACGCAGTTGTTGCCTAAAGCTATGGAGCGATGCACAAACGGTTTTTCCGTGATGCGTGAAAATTATCGTCCGCTGGCGATGGGAAGAATTTCGCTGGGGATAGAATTTGTCTGCCTTGAATAACTAATTGTGAATGTAAAACGAAAAAGGCCGCAAATATTGCGGCCTTTTTATTGTGGCTATCTAACAAAAAACTATTTTTGATAATTAACCACAGCGATGTAATGCATGGCAGTCGGTTTATCTTGTACAAATCCGGGAATAAATTTGGATTTTTTCAGCGAGCTTTCGATGCTTGCTGCATCCGCTTGCTTACGTAGTGCTGCTTCAATAGTGCTCACAGTTTCCACTTTGCCATCGGCTTCAATGTTGGCCATAACGCGTGTCATCTTACCTTCGGCAAAAAATAATTTGCCGTCGCCATGTTCTTTGGTGGAGTAGGTGGCATACCAGTCGCTGGTATCCAAACGCTCTTGCGGTGCGTAATAGTGAGTGCCGTGTTGTGCTTGCAATGTACCCAAGTTAGGTAGCAAAACAATCGGTGCCTGAGTTCCGCCAAGTGAGTAGACCACGCGCATTTGCATTCTTACCGGAACCGCCTTGCCGTCAATAGTGGCTGGGGTAAAGGTGGCGGATTTGAGTGCGGATTCCGTCACTTTTTGCATGGATACCAGCGGGCTATTTTCGTAGCAGGTGACTGCGTTGATATTACCGGTGGTCATCACATCTGCCTGGCAGTAAACCGCCACGGTTTTTACCCCCTCACCAAATGAGGCTGGCATAGTAATTTGTTTACCCAGAGTTTCTTCTGCATTGCCAAACTTTGCTGGCGTATAAGCTGCTGCATAACTCGCAATAGGTGCAATAGCCGCTAGCATTACCAGTGAGCGAATGGTTTTTTGTAGGAAATTTTTAGTCATAGTGTGCTCCTCGTGAATCATTAAACGGCTATCTGCACCCTTCTGGGTCATTGATCTCCGGCTTCATTGTTAGATTAGCACTCGGCTTAGCACACTAATGTGAATAGTTTGTGACACTTTTTGATTTAAATAGAAATAATTTAAAAATATTTAGTTATTTCTGTGATTTTGATTATAAGTTTTGCCTGATCTGGGAGGGAATTGGATTTTTAGTGTCCCTGAATGTTTATTTTGGCTGCTTAATTGACCGTTTAAAAAAGTATAGATTTGTATTTTGGTGCGTGGCAGTCATTTTATGTGCACATAAAAAACCACCCGAAGGTGGTTTAATTGGATGGGGGCTACTTTCGATTTCCCTGCCGGTAGATCCACTTCCTAGTAGGTGTATTTCACATCCAGACTGAAACTGGTTCCTACCTGTTGTTTTAGAATCTCTACGTTTTCACCATTAGAGTTAACTTGTTCAAACACTCTTTCTTCATTGAGGATATTACCGAGTTTTATTTTGGTAGTGATGTTATCCGTTGCGTACCAGGAGTAGGTTAAATCCAGAGAGTTAAACGGTTGCTCGTAAGCATCCTGTGTATTTCCCAGCATGCGAGCGGCGAAGTAAAGGCGCTCACCAAACAGGTTATATACGAGGGATGCACTATGCTGGCCATCATCCGAGTCAAAACCCAATTGAGCATTGAGAACATATTCGGATTGACCAGTCAGTGGGCGTACTGGGTTGGTGTAACCCACTCCCTCAGGCGATACAATTTCTGAGTCACTCAAGGTTAAGTTGGTCGAGGTAAAGAAACCTGCACCCAAATTGAATAGAGATTCCAGCTCCAAACCGTAGATTTCACCGCTTAATGAGTTCTCAAACGTAAGAATTATGTCGTCGTCTGAACCTGGTATGTTGGTGCTTTCGATTGGATCTGCGATGTCTTTATAAAACAGTGTTGCGGTAAAATTATTATCGCTTTCGAAAAACCATTCAGTACGCAGATCATAGTGTTTGATTTGCGAGAATTTTAAGTAGGGGTTTCCTCTGTAGCGTTGATTATTGTCCGGACTGATAAATGAAACATCAGACATCTCACGCAGGTCTGGGCGCACGACTGTTTCGCTCGCACTTAGGCGCACCTGGAAGACTTCTGCATTCATGAAGCCTTCGTTCATATAAGTAATGGCCAGTGATGGATACCAGTCATCATCCATAAAACCATAGCGTTGATCGGGGTTGGTACTTATTTCGTTAATAATTTTTTTAAGGCTCTCGCCGGTGTAATCGAGCAGGTCTACGGGTATTAATCCCTGTTTGTAGGTTTCCTGACGAGCACCGCCAGTAACACGCCAGGTATCATCCCAGTTGGCGTCGAACATACCATAGGCACCTTCAATAATTTGTCCAGCAACATAACTTTCAGTACCAAATCCACCACCGACACTCAATTCAAAGTTGTTATTGAGATTGGTAACACGGTTGCTGTTCAGTACGTCGTTTACATCACCGCTTAATACAGAGCTTTGATTTCCGGATGCATCTATGTTGGCGGTATAGCCATAATATTCGCGTGACTTTTCGTTGTAGTTGTAACCACCTGACATGGTTAATTCCAATCTCTCAAAAACAAAAGGAATTTTGGCATTCCAGCCGCTGCTAGTTACCTCATCATCAAGATTGAGAAACTCAAAACTGGCCATAGCTGCTCGCGGTGATAATTGCGAGCTGATGAATGCGCCAGTTAATGGATCAATTGTGTTGTCTATGGCAATGGTCGATTGATTTGGGACATCAGTTTTCACAGTTGAGTCAGAGTAAAACCAATCAATGACAACAGTATCTAACCAATCGCGATTTAATTGGTCAAATTTGTGCTCACCGGTTAATTGTCCTACGTCTAGCTCGCGAATTTCCATACGCGTTACATGGCTTGCTTGCTCTGTGCCATTTTCGAGTGTATAGGTGCTGCCATTAAATCCGGTTTTAATACTTGCTTCATCGAGAATATTTTCGATGTGGTAAGCGCTGGCTTGCAACTCGTGCATGTCCTGAAAATTTAAACCGAAGTTGGTAGAAATTACTTGTCGAGTTTCTTCACTGGTGCGTTCAGTTTTGGAATAACGCGAATTCGGCGAGCCTATATCGCGACGCTCCTGATCCTTATTGCGCCATTTGGTGTCCTGACCAAAGTTAACAACAGCTCCGAAAGAGAAGTCATCATTCAATTCCCAATTGTTGCCCAATGCCAAACTGCCGGAAAAATCAACTGGTAAGGACTTTTTGTAAATTGCTACATCGCGATTTAATGACAGCAATAAATCGCGATTGGTTTGCACAGCAAAGGCATCGCGTTGTGCGTTAGTCACCGTCGGGTTTGCGCGTTTATAGAAATTGCCAATGCGCTGCTCACTTAAATTGCCTTGGTAGGTATTCAATGCATCGCGCATTTGTGTAGGCATATTATGTTTTTCGCCGTGGCTCGCGTGCGTCAAGCCATCGTCGCTTTCAGAGTTCATACCTGAACCCATAGCGACGCTAAATACGAATTCGTCGGGTACACCTTTGGTGCGGATATCAACTGCACCACCGCCAAAGTTGGCCGCTAGCTCAGGGGAGTAAGCTTTTTGAACCTTCAGTGATTCCACGATAGAAGATGGAATCAAATCCAGAGGAAGCACGTTGCGCGTCAACTCAGGAGATGGAACTGCTGCGCCATTCAATGTGGTGCTGGAGTAGCGCTCCCCCAGGCTGCGTACATAAACATATTTTCCGTCGAGTAGGGTGACGCCGGTCACACGAGTCAGTGCAACCGCGACGTTGGAGTCACCGGTACGGGAAATCTGGTCGGAGCTCATCAGGTCGGTAGCGAAGGCTTCTTCCATACGCTCAGTGACAACTGATTGGGCGGCACTTTGTTGGCGGCCAGTCACCATCATTTCTTCAATGACCGGAGCATCAATTTGCGGCAATTCGAGCGCGGGGACTTCAACTTTCTGTTCTGTATTCTGGGCGAAGGCGATTTGGCAAATACCCAGAGAAGTGGCGGTGATGGCCAGGAAGAGCTGGCGCCGCTTGGTATTTAATGTCTGCATGGTTAAAACCTTGTATGAACGAGGCTGTGATAAGAGCTGCTTACGACAGAGGCGCCCGGAGGCGCCTCTATCTGGGATCACAAGCGGTTTATGTACTTTCCCAATTAAAGGCCTACAGTCCAGCCGGATACCCAATCATTGGTTTCAGATGCAGCGCCAATATGGGTTGGGTTTACAAAGAAAGTGCTGGTGCCAGCTTTTGGTACTGCGCCAGCGTCAAATGCATCGGCCAGTTTGCTCACATCAGTTGGAGTGATGGCTACTGCCGCAGTTGAAGCATCAGTGATAGCGGCGAGGGTCAAGTAGGCGTTGTCTTTGGTGGTCAAATCTTTCAGTACACTCACTGGCAACTGGGTTGGAGAGGTGATGACTTTGTTACCAGCATTGCCAAGACCCGTGTCCAACCAAGTGGCAGTGCTGAAAGCAGCGTTAGATGGGTCGACTTTGGATGCGCTTACGCCTGTAGTACCGGCAAACAGGTTGCTTTTAGCAACGCTCCAGCCATCAATTGCACCTTTGACAGTTTGTGGGCCGTCAACGTCGTTGAAGTTCAGCAGTGCTTTTGAGGCCATAGCGGACGCGTTTGAGGTAACCACGCTGTTATAAAGTTCGATGAAGAAACCCTCACGAATTAACAGACCGAGAGAATCGCCATCTGGAGATGGTGTAGTGCCGGTGTTTTTAACAATGTTGTTAGTGACGCAAGTCAGGTTAGATATACGCAGTTTGGTCAATGGCGCTATGTCATCAGGGCGGCCGGCACCGGTATTGTCAGCTTCTACGCAATGGTTGCCTCCTACACCGGTTGGGTGTACAGACAGGGCGAATTGGATGTTGCCTTTATAGCCATCGGTAAAGTCAAATGAGTCATCCGAAGTGCCCACAGCTACGATGTGTTTGGCACTTACCGCACCACCGAACCATTCGAAGCCATCGTCTTGTGCTGAGTAGGCTTGTACGTAGTCGATAATGGTTTTTGAGCCTACACCGTTCAACGTCAGGGCATTCAGCTCGTTACCTTCAACTACTTTGTAGCCAGCATGTTTGATTACAACATACTTGAGTACGCCTGAACTCTCAGCATTGTTGGCGCCACCGTAAGTGCCAGGTAAGCCTTCAGATGTAATATGGCAACCGTGTACGTTGTTAGCTGTTGTGAGGCGTTGGGCATCGGTACATTTGTTGGTAATACCATTACCGTTGATTTGGATGCCACCCCAGAGGCCGCGATCAGCGATAGTGGCTGATTTGTCGCGCAGGTCTTTTACGCCAGAGAAAATAATTGGCTTGGTTTTGGTGCCTTCGGCGATAATCTTGGAGCCGCGTGCGATGCGCACGTAATCTTCACCGCGTTCAAATGCGAGTTTCGCGCCGGCAGCTACCGTCAATGTTGCCCCTTCGCCTTCCTGTGGAATGCGTTTGCCTGCTGCGGCAACGTTGCTATCTACATCTTCACCAATAAACAATGCACCTTGAAAAATGTGAACGCCGCCATCAGCCAGCTCCGGAACAAACAGGCTTACCTTTAATTGTTTCGCACTTGATGCAAAAGAGGTGTTGTATACACAGTTTTTGCCATCCTGAGTACCTTGCAGTTTTTGTCCATCTTGTTCGTATTGGGCGCAAGGATTAACTGTCGGGGTGGTAGTAGGTGGGTTGTTAACAGTCGTGTTGTTAGAATCAGTCACAGTGTTGCTCGGGTTCAGATTGACATCACCGCCACCACAAGCCGCCAAAGCTGCAGCCAATACATTCAATGCAAATAGGTTTTTCAGTTTCATGAGGTCACTCTCTTCTCAGTTTCACAAGGGGTGTAAGGAAAATGTGAACGCAGTGTTGTTTCGCGTTTGTGGCGCTATCTTCAGTGACAAATATGAAATTTAAACGACAGATTTGTGAAAGATTTATTGCTGATATGTGTCGTTAATGTTTCAAATGGCAGCTAAACCCCTTATTTGGCAGGTTGGTTTGAAACACATTGAAATGTTGCAATTTGTAACGGCAGGGTGTGGATTGCACTAAATTGGGTTGTTCAAGCTATAGCTATTCGCTAAAGTGGCGCTTCCTTAAAGCGTTACTTTATGAAACGCTTCAATTGCGCATTACTGCGCCTCAGGGACATTATGAAATCCATTGTCAAACCTTTGCTTGCTCTTCTCTCTCTTGGTTTTGCCGCCCCTTATACCAGCCTGGCGCAGACCGAACAGAATCCCGACCCTTGGCAGGGGTTTAACCGTGCAATGTTTACTTTCAACGATACGGTTGACCGCTGGACCCTCAAGCCCTTGGCTAAAACCTACAAGTTTGTAATGCCTGATCCGTTGGAAGTGGTGGTCAGCAATATTTTCAGCAACATTCTGGAAGTGCCTAATACGATCAACGGGGTTTTGCAGGGGGATTTAAAGGGGGCTGCACACGATACAGGCCGCTTGCTGGTAAATACCACTCTCGGTATTGGTGGTTTGTTGGATGTCGCCCAGTACATGAATTTACCGGCAGATACCCCGGAAGATTTTGGCCAAACTTTGGCGGTTTGGGGTGTGGGGCAAGGGCCTTATTTGGTATTACCCCTGTTCGGGCCAAGTACGGTAAGGGATGGTTTCGGCAAACCGGTAGACTATTACACTAATCCCACTGTCTACATCGATCATGTTCCTACTGATAACACGGTGATGGCTGTTTCATTGGCTAGCACCCGCGCAGGGCTATTGGAGCTTGAGAAGGGTATAACCGGCGATCGCTATGTTTTTGTCCGTGATGTTTATTTGCAGCGCCGCGAATACTTGATCAACAACGGTGAAATTGAGGATGATTTCGGCACGGAAGAGTTTGATGAAGAAGATTTTGAAGGGGAGTTTTAACCAGACGGCTACTGTAAAGTAGCCGTTTTTTTGTATTGGGCTGTCGTGTGAACTAGCTGTGTTAGGGAAGGATCTGAAGTATTTCCAATCCTATTATATAACCCCCTGCCTCATTAGTCGTAACCCGAGCTACTCTTGTTTTTGCTTTCAATGTCGGGCTGTGGCCATGATCAGAAGAAACCTCCACCTCCGCCTCGGTACCAACCTCAAGGCCTTTTTTAGTCTCCACCTGTAGTCCACCGCCACTTAAATCAAGGCACAGACCCTCTATGATGTCCGATGAAGCAGCCAGTTTGGCATTCAAGGGCGCGCCAATTTTCATGCGGATGAAATCGCGCTTTTCGCTGTAAGGCTTATCGTTAATCCCCATAGCTTGTTCCTCGTTATTGGTTGTTGTGTTCGTTATTGGTACTGGTGGGTTGTTTGATCTGGATAAGTCCAAATCCCACTGCTTGTGGCGTCGGTCTAGCCTAAACACAACTGAGTGTAGCACAGCCCCCCAAATAGCCAGAGTTCAGCGACGGATTTCTGCGTGCTAACTGCGCTACGAACGAGTGGTGAAAAAAAACCGCGCAGGGCGCGGTTTTTTTATAGCTACTGGTTTGGAGTTTGTGCAATTAACGCTCAAGATATTGCAGCTTGCCTGGCACACCATCCCATTCTTCCGCATCAGCGGGAGAGTCTTTGATCTCGGTAATATTGGGCCAGACTTGCGCCAACTCGGCGTTCAGCTCCAGAAATACCGCTTGGTCTTCGGGCAGTTCATCTTCCGAGAAGATGGCGCCCACCGGGCATTCAGGTTCGCACAAGGCACAGTCAATACACTCGTCCGGGTGAATCACCAAAAAATTGGGGCCTTCGTAAAAGCAATCAACCGGGCAGACTTCAACGCAGTCTGTGTGCTTACATTTGATGCAATTTTCCCCAACTACAAACGTCATAGGAGACTCCCACAAGTAACAGAATTCGATAGTCAATGCGCCAGTTTAACTTGGCACAACGCAAGAGCGCGCATTCTAAACAGCCAAACCCGGTTTGGGTAGGCTTTTTGCTTTGAATTTGCCTCGAAAAATGATGATTTACGCTCGAAAAAGTGCAGTTGAGAATGGTTCTTTTTGAATACCGATTTCGCAGATAACACTTATTGACTGCATCTATGCTCGCACTGTTATTTCCCCTTGATGTAAATCTCTTTCAATCGATACAGTTGCTCCAGTGCTTCGCGTGGAGTCAGGTTGTCCGGGTTAATTTTCTTGAGTGCATCCAGCGCCGGGTTAGGGAGCGCATCAAATAAACCGGATTGCGCGGGCGAATCGATAGCTGCTGCAGTTCCAACAGCGCTAATCGAATCGGCTAAGAACACTGGTGTAGTTGCCGATTTAATCGAATGCGGATGTTCGCCGTTTTCCAATAAATGTAATTGTTGCTGCGCTTCCGCCAACACCTGCGCGGGAATACCGGCAAGCTTTGCCACCTGCAAACCATAACTTTTACTAGCGGGGCCTTCCTGCACCTTATGCAGAAAGACAATATTGTCTTTGTGCTCGGTCGCATTCAAATGCACGTTGGCGATGCCAGATACCGTTTCCGGCAGCGTAGTAATTTCAAAATAATGTGTGGCGAACAAGGTAAACGCGCGCACTTTTTCGGCGAGATGTTTAGCGCAAGCCCATGCGAGCGAAAGACCATCGAAGGTACTGGTACCGCGCCCGATTTCATCCATCAACACTAAACTGCGCTCGGTGGCGTTATGCAAAATATTGGCGGTTTCGGTCATCTCCACCATAAACGTAGAGCGTCCACCGGCCAGATCATCAGCTGAACCAATACGGGTAAAAATGCGGTCAACAATTCCAATTGTCGCTTTTTGCGCAGGCACGAAACTGCCGATGTGTGCGAGCAGTGTGATCAACGCTGCCTGCCGCATATAAGTCGATTTACCACCCATATTCGGGCCGGTGATGATGAGCATGTCGCGCTGCGGATTAAATTCCAGATCCTTCGCCACAAAACGCGCCGATGTCACTTGCTCAACCACCGG
>NZ_JBRFPI010000123.1:0-10969 GCF_053579595.1 Cellvibrio sp. | reverse complement strand
CGATGCCATCGCTGCGGCGCGCAATGTTGAGCGTGACGTTATCAGCTTTGGTACTCGCTGGGATGTCGCCTCAGGTACTGCGCTCAAGTTGCAGCTCGATGATGTTGATGATGTAAGAGGTGAGCAGAAAGTATTGTCTGTTGCCTTACAAGCCGTGTTTTAAGGAGAGTTGCTACTATGAAAACTGTATTCAAATCATTGGCAGCCAGCCTTGTACTTAGTCTATCCAGCTTCTGCTTTGCCGAAGTCGCCGTTATTGTTCATCCATCTGCAGGTTTTGATTCCCTCACTGAAGACGATGTCTCGCGCCTGTTCCTCGGCAAAAGCAAAAGCTTCCCCTCGGGTGGCCAAGCTGTGCCGGTGAACCAAAATGAAGGTTCGGCAGCGCGCGATAAATTTAATGAAGCTGTCTGCAAGAAAAACGCTAGCCAATACAAAGCCTACTGGTCACAGTTGGTCTTTACCGGCAAAGGCACTCCACCAAAAGATGCGGGTGACGATGCAGCAGTTAAAGCGCTAGTTGCCGCGAACCCCAATATGATTGGGTATGTGGATGCCAGCGCGGTTGATGCCAGCGTGAAAGTGGTCTTCAAGCTGCCCTAATCGTTACAGTTAAGCCCGTTATACAAAATGCCCGCCATGCGCGGGCATTTTTTATCCGTCACAAAAATCCCTTAAGCTGATGTAATTAGGCTAAAATGCGCGCCTTTTTTACCCACTTATCCTTATTGCTCTTTAATCTATCCCTTTTTAGTCGCACAGTCGCAGAGAAAATACCCGTGATCTCCACCGCCAATATCACCATGCAATTTGGTGCAAAACCGCTTTTTGAAAACGTTTCGGTCAAATTCAACAACAGCAACCGCTATGGTTTGATCGGCGCCAACGGCTGCGGCAAATCCACCTTTATGAAAATCCTCGGTGGCGATCTCGAACCCTCTGCCGGCCAAGTGATGTTGGAGCCCAATATTCGTTTGGGTAAATTGAAGCAGGATCAATTCGCCTACGAAGAGTTTTCCGTAGTCGATACCGTAATCATGGGCCATACCGAACTCTGGGCGGTGAAGGCTGAGCGCGACCGCATTTACGCCTTGCCGGATATGAGCGAAGATGACGGCATGCGCGTCGCTGAATTGGAAGTGGCGTTTGCGGAAATGGATGGCTACACCGCCGAATCCCGTGCGGGCGAATTATTACTCGGTCTGGATATTCCCATCGAACAACATTTTGGCCCTATGAGCGCCGTTGCTCCAGGTTGGAAATTGCGTGTGTTACTCGCGCAAGCATTGTTCGCTGATCCCGATGTATTGCTGCTCGACGAACCAACCAACAACCTCGATATCAACACCATTCGCTGGTTGGAAGGCATGCTTACCCAGCGCAACAGCACCATCATTATCATCTCGCATGACCGCCACTTTTTGAATTCAGTGTGCACCCACATGGCGGACTTGGATTATGGCGAGCTGCGCGTTTATCCGGGCAACTACGACGACTATATGATGGCGTCTGAGCAGGCACGCGAAAAATTATTAAACGAAAATGCGAAAAAGAAAGCGCAAATTGCCGAGCTGCAAACTTTCGTAAGCCGCTTCTCTGCTAACGCCTCCAAAGCCAAGCAGGCGACATCGCGCGCAAAACAAATTGATAAAATCCAGTTGGATGACATCAAGCCATCGAGCCGCGTAAGCCCCTACATTCGCTTTACCCAAAACAAAAAGTTGCACCGTCAAGCGGTAACCTTGGATGGTGTTAGCAAGGGTTACGACCGTCCGCTATTCACTGATTTAAATATGCAGGTAGAAGCGGGTGAGCGTATCGCGATTATCGGCCCGAACGGCGCCGGTAAAACCACATTACTGCGCTGTTTGTATGGCGATTTACAACCTGACGCGGGCACCGTGAAATGGGCGGAGCAGGCCGAAATAGGTTATTTCGCGCAAGATCATGCTGCTGATTTTGCCGATAATGCAATTGTGTTTGATTGGATGAAGCAGTGGACCAAAGGCGATGAACAATTAGTGCGCAGTGCGTTGGGCCGCATGCTTTTTTCCAACGATGAAGTAAAGAAAAATGTAAAAGTATTATCCGGTGGTGAAAAAGGCCGCATGTTGTTTGGCAAACTCAGCCTGATAAACCCCAACGTATTGTTGATGGATGAACCCACCAACCACTTGGATATGGAATCGATTGAGGCCTTAAACCTCGCGCTGGAAAATTATCCCGGCACGTTGATTTTCGTCAGCCATGACCGCGAATTTGTTTCGTCATTGGCGACACGAATCATCGATATGCAACCGAGCGGGTTAATTGATTTTCATGGTAACTATGAAGATTATTTGCGCAGTCAGGGCATTTACACTATGTAATATTTGCTCGCGAAATGGTTCGATTAAAGCCCGCAACATGCGGGTTTTTTTTTGAGTGCGTTAACGTACAGACGAAAAAAATAGTTTTTTATATTGTGATGACGTCTTTTAAATTAATGGAGTTATCACTATGAACAAAAAATTATTAGCCATTTTATGTGTCAGTGCATTGTCAAGCGCTGCTGTTGCGCAAGATGACAGGGCGTCAGGCAATGGCTGGCAATATAGTCCCGAATTTTCCATTGGTGGCGGTTACGGTTTGACCAAGTTGAAAGATGGCGATTTTGATGAAGAGGAAGCGGCGAAAAAAGCCTTCGCCGTTTTTAAAATAAACGAATTTATTGGTATTGAAGCAGCCTACATCGATTTTGATGAATCCGGTAATGAGGCGTTTGATATTGATATCAAAGGTAAAACGCTTGATTTGATTCTCGAGTTGCCGATTTCGCAAAACTTTTCCATCTATGCGAAAGGCGGGCAAATGTGGTGGGATGCAGACACGAATATCGATACATCCGAATTCATTACTAGTAGCGATTCAGATGGTGATGAAACATTCTGGGGTGTCGGCACCAAGTTCCGTTTAGCTGAGCATTTGGATTTGCGCGTTGAGTATGAGCGTTTTAATTTCGAAATCTCACGTGATGAAATTAACGTTCTGCAGCCGGATGATATTGATATGGATGTTGACTATGCCAGTGTGAGTTTGCAGTTCACGTTCTAATCTGTGCACGTAGAAAACTGAATGGATGATTTTCAGTTAGAAAAATCCCGCATTTATGGAAATAAATGCGGGATTTTTTTGGCGCTTATAATCCCAGGCGTTATCGCTATTGATATATCAGTTGCCCGCAGCGCGTATGGGGTCGTCGATGGGGTGTTGAAGCAGTGATTGTTTCGCTACTTGATTTGATTTGCGTTTCAGTAAGTAAACTAATCCAGCTGCAACAACTAAAAGCACGAGCCCCACGAGCGGACGATAAAAAATCCACGCAATGCTGATCGTGGTTAACGCCGAAATGATTCCCAATAAAAAACTGACAATACCTGTGCCTATCGCAACAATATTGCCAAACAGCGGAGCAATATCCGCCAGCACCGATAACGGTTTGAATATCATATTGAATGCGATTATCAGCAATAAACTGCCTGCCAATCTAATTATCCAGGTCAAAGTTGCATTGTCGCTTTTGGCTTTTTCAAACATGGCATCTGCGGTATGCATGCCCGCTTGCAATAAGGCAATTGAACGTCCATTACTAGCGATATGTTCCGAGAGTGTTGTCCCCGCGAGATCGCCGATCACACTATAGGTTTGTGCGGGAATATAGTTAAATGAGATTTGTTGGTCGCCGATGTTGGGTTTTCGCTCATCCTTCCCGTAATAAAAACCATCGCTGTTTTGCGCCACACCTTGGGGTAATTCAATGTTGCGTGGGATTACCAGGGTTTGAAAATTATTGATGCTATTTTTATGGGTTTCCGATAATTGGTATTGGCCAATACTAATCTGATCAGCTGTCCAAAGCTCAGATTGGTAACGCCATTTTTCCGGGTTTTGGTGACCGTTAGGTTTTTTAAATGCGGATGAGTCGATGTATTTTTCGGACCACACTTTTTCATAGCTATACGTGGTGATGGTTTCCGTATCGCCACCCATATTTTTTTTCTCTTCGCTGTGCGATGTTTCTTCCCACTGATAGGTTTCCACTTTTCGTTGCAATTTTAATGCTTGCATACTCACAGGTAAGAGGTTGTCGTTGAGTGTTTGTGTGGTAGTGGCTTCACCGGTTAGATGCACCAACTTGCCATTCATCTGCGGCGCTGCCTCCTCCGCATTAATGGAAACAACCAGACCCTGCGACTCCACCAGTGCTTTGTGAGTTTTGACTGCACGCCCTTCATTCCAGAACAGCAGGCAAACTCCCACAAGAATAAATAGGATACCGAACAGCAACCCTTTGATCGAAGACCCGATTCGGCTAAACCAGGATGTGTGAGTGACTTCGGTAAATCTATCGCCCATGATGTTCTCCTTGCAGTCGTTATTGTTAAGGCCGGATGGCGGCTGGATATTGTTAGCAGCTTGATCTGGTTCAGGCAATTATTATTCTTTTCTGGGGTAATTTCCCGAGCTTAATTTTCCCTTAAGTTTCGTTTTCTACTCTGCATCCTAAGAGATCCCAAATCCGAGGATGCAGTATGAAAGAGTTGACCGCCACCCTAGCCGAAACCCCGTCCAGCAGCTGGCATATGCCGCGCTTGCCACAAATCAAAATCCCCCGTTTCGGGTTGCAAACCCCCGGCTCACCTGAGCGGGCAGCGGTTGAGGGATATATTCACGACCGCTTTGCCGGTGTTCATCATGCCGAAGTCACTCATTTTCTACCCAACATTATCAGCCTGCGCTGCGGCGGCGAATTTTCAGCAGCCGTGGGTTTGGCGCCTGCCAGTAATGGCAAAGTGTTTGCGGAACAATATCTGGATGCACCGGTTGAGCAGGTGATAGGTGAAAAGCTCGGTTTGCAAGTCGCACGCGATCAAATTGTCGAAATCGGCAATTTAGTGTCCACCTGGAAGGGTAGTAGCCTGCTGCTGTTTATCGTGATTGGCGAAGTCATGGAGCGCTTGGGTTACCACTATGTGATGTTCACGGGTACCCGCGAAGTTAAAGCACTCCTGGCACGTTTGCGTTACTCCCCCATCGTACTGGCCGATGCCGATCCCGCGCGATTGCCCGATGGCGGCGCCAGTTGGGGCAGCTACTACACCAACAATCCACAAGTCATGTTTGGTGATAACCGCCCTGCGATGGCCGCCGCACGCAAAAATCCCATGTACCGCGCAACCGTTGCTGCGATCAGCCGCCCAATTGAAAAAATTTGTGCGCAACTGCGCGCAGCCAACCAATTAACAGCGCTGGACACTGCACATTCTACGGAGCTGAATGATGAATAAAATTCTTGCCGCTATTTCCCAGCACTCCAGCAGCACACCAGAAAAAATCGCGCTAACGGGCCAGACAACACAGCTCACTTATGCACAACTCGCTGCGCAGATTGATGAGTTGGCAACCTGGTTGAGCACACAGAATATTGGTCGCGCCGGTTTATGGGGCGAGAATTCCATCGAATGGATTGTGGCTGATCTCGCTGCCTGGAAAGCAGGCATCACTTTAGTGCCGCTGCCACGCTTTTTTTCTCGCACACAGTTACAGCATGTGATTGCTCAGGCGCAATTACCTTGCCTGTTAGTCTGTGGCGATATAGGGCAAGTTGCCGACACCAGCGAACGGAAAAATGCTCCCGTTAACGCAATTTATCTCGATACATTGATTGCCTATGAACAAGCAACCAACATCGAGACCGTGGCTAAAATTACGTTTACTTCAGGTACTACCGGCACACCTAAAGGTGTGTGTTTATCCACATCCGCATTGGAGAATGTCACACTCGCGCTGGCGGAAAGAATTTATTCTGGAATGAACACCAGCAATCTCCACACCCATTTAAATTTATTGCCTTTAAGCACATTGCTGGAAAATGTCGCTGGCGTTTATGTTCCCCTTTATCTCGGTAAACGCGTTGTCGTCTTGCCCGGTACTACACTGGGTTTGACCGGCAGTTCGCAATTATCCTTGCCAACACTTTTGCAGGCGCTACATCAGTATCAACCTAACAGCCTGATTGCTTTGCCGCAAATTTTGCAAGGCTTTGTCGCTGCCGGCATGCAGGGTTTTGGTTTGCCTGCATCACTGGCATTTATTGCTGTAGGCGGTGCACGCACACCGGCTGTCTTAATTGAACAAGCACGCGCAATGAAAATACCTGTGTATGAGGGTTACGGTTTGTCTGAATGTGCATCGGTAGTGAGTCTGAACTCGCCCGTTGCGGACAAGATTGGCAGCGTGGGTAAAGCGCTGAATCATGTCGATATAAAAATTGATAATGGTGTAATTAAAGTTCGTGGCAATGTGTTTAACGGTTATCTCGGTCAAGCTGCGCAGACACAAGACGAGTGGCTGGACACCGGAGATTTGGGTTACATCGATGAAGAAGGTTTTATTTTTATCACTGGTCGCCAAAAAAATCTGTTGATCAGCAGCTTTGGCCGAAATATTTCTCCCGAGTGGATTGAAGCAGAATTATCGCTGTGTCGCGCCATTGCGCAAGTGATGGTGATTGGCGATTCACAACCTTTTTGCAGCGCGATCATCGTACCCGCCTCCGCAGAAGTGACTGCCGAGCAAATGACCCAGGACATTCGCCGCATCAATCAACACTTACCGGATTACGCGCGCGTGCAAAAATTTATTGTCGCCGCTGAGCCCTTTACACCCACCAACCAATTGCTTACCGACAATGGACGTTTGCGCCGTGCAGCCATTCTTGGCCAGTACCTGAATGCGATTGCGGCAATTTATTCCGACACCACCACTCAGCCATCCTCTTCACAACAACACCCAGGAGTTGTTTATGACATTTTTTGATCGCTTGCAAAATGAAACACAAGCTGAGCGCAATTATTTGTTAAGCGCTCCGATTATTCAGCGTTGCATCGGCCTAGGCCAATTTAGTCTGGACGAATACCGCGAATTTTTAACCCAGGCTTATCACCATGTAAAGCATACAGTTCCGTTATTGATGGCAGTAGGCAGCCGTTTGCCATCGGAAAAAGAAAATTATCGCGAAGCGATTGCGGAATACATTGAAGAAGAGCTGGGTCATCAGGAGTGGATCTTAAATGATATCGCCGCTTGTGACGCAGACAAAGAAGCCGTGCGCAATGGCCGCCCCAATGCAGCGACTGAATTGATGGTTGCTTACGCTTACGACACCGTTATGCGCAACAATCCTATGGCGTTTTTTGGCATGGTGTTTGTGCTTGAAGGTACCAGCATTAATTTGGCAAGTCAGGCTGCCGATATTATCCAGAAGCATTTAGGTCTGCCGAATAAAGCCTTCTCTTATTTGCGTTCACACGGCAGCTTGGATTTGGAACACATGGTGTTTTTTGAAAAATTAATGAACGGCCTGACTGAGCAAAAAGATCAGGACGATATAGTTCATGCAGCAAAAATGTTTTTCACACTCTACGGCAATATTTTTCGCTCGATTGAGCAGCAATCCATTGCACAAGCAGCATGATGAAAACGCCACTCGCACAGAGGAGCACACAATGAAACTCAAAGGCAAACTAATTTTGCTGACCGGCGCCAGCGGAGGCATAGGGCAAGCAATTGCTCGGCGACTGGCAGCTCAGGGCGCACGCCTGATTTTGGTAGGCCGATCAACGCAGCAGTTGAATACACTTGCGCGTGAATTACAGGTGTTGGTGAATGAAGGCTTTGTACTGCAAGCCGATATTACCAGCCGCAGCGGACGCGACACCATCCGCACCGCGTTGCTCGCGCTGCAAGAACCCTTGGATGCGTTAATTAATTGCGCCGGAGTCAATTTATTTGGCCTGCTGGAAGATAACGATCCGGAAGCCATTGAACAGTTAATCAATACCAACGTTACCGCAACTATTTTGTTAACCCAGTTGGCGCTGCCGTTTTTAAACAAAGATTCCGGGCGCATCGTGAATATTGGTTCCAGTTTCGGCGGTTTGGGTTACCCCGGGTTCAGTGCCTACTGCGCGAGTAAATTTGCACTGCGCGGTTTTAGCGAGGCACTGCGACGCGAATTAACTGATAGCCACATTCAAGTCGCACATTTGGCTCCGCGAGCTACAAACACCAGTCTCAATAGCGATGCGGTTTATGCAATGAATCGCGAATTGGGAACAGCGATGGATGAGCCTGATGTGGTTGCTGCACAGCTGGAATTGATGTTGACCGCAAAGCGCATGCGCGACCGCAATATCGGTTGGCCAGAGCGACTTTTTTTACGCATCAACAGTATTTTTCCACGCATTATCGACAACGCCCTGCGCGGTCAATTACCCATCATTCGCCGCCATGCGCAACCGGCAGTGGAACCAGTAGTTTCTGATCGTAAAGTTTCCATTCGTTTATCCTGAAGGTGACATCATGAAAAAGTTTTCATTAAACAGTATTGCGGCAAAAAAAATAGCACTGAAATTGATCGCATTTGCAGCACTCACTGGCTTTGCAGCTATTGGCTATGCCGATGAAGCGGCCGATATCCAAACATTGCAAACCCGCTGGGCGGAGATTAAGTATCAAACACCCGAAGCGGATCAGGAAAAAGCGTTTGTCGCATTGGTCGCAGAAGCAGAAAAGTTGCGTGCAGCTAATACCAGCGCTCCCTATCTGATCTGGGAAGCAATTATTCGCTCGACTTATGCTGGAGCCAAGGGCGGATTGGGCGCGCTCGATGAAGTAAAGCAAGCAAAAAAATTACTGGAACAGGCCATAAAACTTGACCCTGCAGCTATGAATGGCTCTGCTTACACCAGCCTTGGTTCACTCTACTACCAAGTCCCTGGTTGGCCAGTGGGTTTTGGCGACGACAAAAAAGCCAAAGAAATGTTGTTAAAAGGCTTGAGCTATAATCCTGATGGCATAGACTCCAATTACTTTTATGGTGACTATCTGTTGGATCAAAAGAACTACCAACAAGCAGTGGCTGCATTCGAAAAAGCGCTAAAAGCTGCGCCTCGCCCCGGACGTGAATCTGCTGATGCCGGTCGCAAAGGTGAAATAGAAGCCGCCATGGCCAAAGCGAAAAAACATTTATGATGGACTAATAAACCAATGCAAATATTGTTAGTGGAAGATGATGAACTGCTCGCGGAAGGTATAGTCAGTGCTTTATCGCGAGCAGGTTTTGCAGTGAATTGGTTGTCCACCGGCAAAGCAGCCTGTACGCAGGTGGTGGCAGAGCCACCGGATATTATGTTGCTCGACCTCGGCTTGCCCGATATGGATGGCATCGAAGTTTTAAAAGTCGTGCGGCAAAAAAAATTACCCACACAAGTACTCATCCTTACCGCGCGCGATAGCACCAATGCCAAAGTCATCGGCCTGGACTCTGGTGCCGATGATTATCTCACCAAACCTTTTGAGCTGGATGAATTACTAGCACGCTTGCGCGTTTTGGAGCGTCGCCTCGGTAACTCATCTTCATCGTTAATCAATATTGGCCCCCTGAGTTTAAATACCACGCATCATGAAGTCTTGTTAGATGGCTCGGCGCTGGTGCTATCGCGGCGCGAGTACATGTTACTGAAGGCATTGGTCGAACATGTTGGCGTAATTCAGACTCGCGAAGGTTTGGAAGCAAAATTGTATTCCTGGGGGGATGAAGTGGCCAGTAATGCAATTGAAGTGCACATCCATAATTTACGCAAAAAACTACCGCCTAATTTTATTCGCACGCTGCGCGGTATTGGCTATATGGTGCCGCGTCCATGAAATCCATTCGTGGATTTTTAGTCATAGTGTTATTGGCAATAGTGACACTTGCTAATTTTGCAGCGGCGTTGCGCGGTTATTTAGGCAGCATGGATGAGGCTGAACGTTTGTTTAACCAACGCATGTTGCAGCAAGTGGATTTATTAAATTACACCTTGCCGCAATGGCGCGAGCAAACCAGCGCGCGTGCGGATGTTTTACTTTTTCCCGCACGCACTGCAGGCTCGGAAGCGTCATTGGAGTTTCAATGGGTCGCTCAGGATGGAAAATTATTGGCGCGATCAGCCGCTATGCCTGAGCAAGTAGTAGTGCCTTTGGTGGAAGGTTTTCGTTTTGTTAATTTTCATCACTATCGCTGGCATGTATTGGTAACACCCAGCGTGGATAAGGAAAGTTGGTTTATTGTCGCGGAGCGCGCCGACCAGCGTTATCGCCTGGCAGAGTCGATGATTTTACAAGCTGTATACCCTATGGTGTTGGCTATTCCGGTGATCGGCCTGATTATCTGGTGGGTGTTGGGGGTTGGATTAAAGCCTGTAACGAATTTAGCGCGCGAATTACGCCAGCGCGAAGCAACCGATTTGCACTCTCTCAATCAGCAGGACATGCCGGCAGAGCTCGTACAACTGACACAATCCGCCAATGACTTATTGCGGCGTCTCGATGCCTCTTTCGCGCGTGAAAAACGCTTCTCCGGTGACGCCGCCCACGAGTTGCGTACACCGATTGCCGCCTTAAAAATTCACTGTGAAAATTTATTGCATGAATTGCAACCTGCACCCGCATCCGTCCTGAAATTAAAACAGGGAATCGAACGAATGAGTTATTTGGTCGAGCAAATTTTATTGCTCAACCGTACCGCTCCCGATCATTTTATGGGAACCTTTGAAGCGGTTAATTTAACCCAACTAGCAAAACAGGCGATTGTTGACCAGAGTGATGCGCTGGAATTAAAACACCATCGCATTGAATTCAATGGCGATGAATGTTGGGTTTCCGGTGACCGGGCTGCATTGACCAGCTTGCTAAATAATTTATTGGGCAATGCGATTAAATATACCCCCGAGTGCGGACGAATTGCTATCAACACCTGGTTACGTGGCCGGGATGTTGTCCTGGAGGTCATGGATAATGGGCCAGGCATTCCCGATGGCGAACGCGAGCGGGTGTTTGACCGGTTTTATCGCCTGGGTGGTGATCGTCACAACTCAAAAACACC